>JBDMZA010000017.1:0-7723 GCA_039770155.1 Clostridiales bacterium | reverse complement strand
TTATCAAAAATAGTTTCATGAGCTTCTTTTACTGTTAAAATTTTAGGAAAAGTTGAAATTTTATTTTTCACATTTATTTTTAACCCACAATTAGAACAATATTTAGAACCGATTGTATTATTAAAGCCACAATTACACATAAATAACCTCCATTAGTAAAAATTTTTATACCTAATTTAAAAACATACTACTTTGTTGGTATTTCTCTATAAGCATTATCTTTAGATTCTTCATCAGATTTTTCTAAAAATATTGTACTTCCTACTTTTTCAAGAATTTTTATATTACCAAACTTAACAAGAGATATTAGTAAACTTTTATCATCATCTACAATTATTTTTTCAGCATTTTTTAATTCCTCATCTGTATAAATATAATCCTTGTCATCTTGTGCAACTGCATAATTATTTTTAATTAAACTGCCGTTTAGTATTACAATTGCAGTAATATTATATTGAAGTGCATACATAGCATGAATTCTTGCTAATTTTATTCTTTTCAAGCACTTGTCCTCTTCATTTAATTTTGAATAATTTATATCAGTCATAACTGTTACAATATCCTCTGTTGAATCATTCTCTATTATCATTCCATCTGGAAAAACTACTAAAAGTGGTAATGTTGGAATTTTGGTTTTACTCTCATCTGATGGATCACTAATTAATCTGTGCATAAAATCATCCTCTTTCTTTTAGAGCAGATTCACTTTTTATCAGGAAAATTTATCATTGAAAAATAATAAAATTTCAGTGGTTTAAGTAATTTTAATAATTATTTTTCTTGTTAATTTTCCTTACGATTTCTGAATCTGCTATAATATTATTTGTAAATTCTTTTTTAGTGTTTTATAGTTTTTATCCGTTATACCAGGTGTTTTTTGCATATAATTTTAATGCTGAATCTTTATCTTTTTTTCTTGTAAATATTACATCAACAAAGTCTCTTACTGATTTATCATTATTGCGATTTTCGCTACCTATTATTTGATTTTCTAATATAGATCCTCTTCTTTTCATAGAATTAGATTCAGAATCATTACTAGTTTTTGCTTTTTCTGAAGCAAACAATATGCCATTAGAGATTTTAACGTTGTTTTGCAGTATTCGTGGGTCCAGACTACTATTGAAGGATCTAAATTCGATTGTATTTTGTTTACCCCTATAAATATTAGTTAAATTAATTGCTTGATATCTGTCTCTACCTGATACGCTTCTTGTATAACTTCTTACATCAAGAAAATTGATCATAGGTAGATCACGATTTAAGCCTCTTTTAGCATTTGGAGCAAATCTTCTTGCATATAAAGATACATCTGATCGAACTACTCCATTATCACCACCTGAGACACGAAACATTACATCTTCAAATCCTCCTGATGATTTTAAAAATCTTTTCCATCTCTCACTTGATGTATCAAGAGGTTCTATACCTATGTGTACATGCCCACCACAAGAGTCTCTATTAGATTTTGCTCCGTATTTTTTTGCTACTGCACAAACCTTTTCTAGTGTTTTCCATGTTTCAGGAGTATCTTTTAAAGGTGGTGATACTAACTCACCACCTGAAACTGAAATATCTTTTTCTAATTTCCATTTTCCAGAAATTGATGGAGCGTGGTAGTTTACTTGGTGGTCATATCCACAAATACCTAAATCGTATAATTCTTTTGCAATTTTATTTGCGTTACCTTCTTCGAATTCAATTTCTAAACCAAAAGTGTTATTACTGCCGTTTAAAACATTTGTGTATTCGTATTCTAGATCTTCGGTTTTGGCTTTTTCTAATTCTGATTTAAACAACTCTTCATTATCAGCATAAAAAAATTCATCGTCTGTATAATTTTTATTGATTTCTACTCGTTTATTTTCATCTTCTATGTCTGAATTGCTCTGTGTAGAAACAATGTTTTCTATATTTATATTTGACTCAGGTGTTAAATTTGGAATCTCTTGATTATTTTCTGTTAAGGCTCTTAATGTATCATTTATCCTGTTGTTTAACCTTGCTATAAGTTCAAGATTATTATTTGAATTATTTTCATCTATACTTTGTGTTGCCAATGAATTTCTTCTTGATTTTGGAATGATCCCACCTCTTTTACTTTTTTATTTTTTAAACATCTGAGTAAAAAATTATTAGTGTAATCACTGTTGGTGAAATTTTTTGAGTCTAATTGTTTTTTGTAATATTTAATAAGATCATTTTTTGAAAGATGAGATAAACTATAGATATCATCTGATTTATAAATTTCTTTATAGATGTTATTGTAGTACTCTAAGTTTTTTGAAAATAATTTATCAAAAGGGATGTAGGGAACCTGTTTTCTAAACTCTGACAACATACCTTTTCTACTTTGAATAAAGGCCGATTGATTAAGTATTACTAATTTGTTGCTTTTATTAATTGAATTATATATTTCTGCAATTCTAAAAGGTGATACTACTCCAACTGTTACAATATCTACAGAATTTTTAATATTACTACAAAGATAATTTAATCCTAAAAGATTTTGTTTCCAACTGTTTGATGGCTTTAATCCTACACCTACATTTTGAAATGAAAAGGAAATTAATTTAATATCATTTCTATTAATTTCTCTTATCCATTCATCTAGATCATTGATATTAAACCAACTAATATCAGGAATAGAATTAATACCATGATCTAAAAGCTCCTTATATACAATAGAAGTTCTTTTAATATTATAAATATGATCGATCCTTGGTAAGTCAGAGTAAACACTAAAATTAGGAGCTATTACATAATCAAAATTAAGATCCTTTAAATCTTTGTATATACTAAATCTGTTATCCCAAAACCCTTCTAAATATCTGTCTTTAATGTAGAATTCCAAAATTAGTTTGCTATTTTTATTAATATTAAGAGATGTATAAATTCCATTTTTGATAATATTTTTCTTTGTTTTTTCTCCATTACTTGAAAAAATACTTCCAGCATTTATTGCTACAAAGTCTAATTCTAAATCTCTCTCATAATCTTTAATTTTTTCTGGAATTATGGGAATATGCATTGGCAATTGCTTATAGGTGTTTTTATCAATGGATATTTTAAAATCCTTAAATATATCAAGATAACCTGTTATATTATTTTTATTAAAACAAACAGTTCCACATGAATTACAATTATTATTGCAAAGCAAAACTTCACATAATGAGCATCCACCACATCTTTTTATATATTTACAGGAAGTACAATTATTTTTGCATTTTATCATAATAAATATCTCCATTTAAGTATTTGAAAACACTGGAAATAAGTTCTTCCAGTGCTAAATTTATTAATGTTGAGCTATCTTTACAGAGTTTCATTTTGTCTAATATTTCTATCTGTGATTTTAATGTTCTAATATTTTTTAATATATCTGTAATTTCACAATTCATCTAATCAACTCCATTTATTAGAAAATAAAAAGAAACTGCCGTTTTAAAATCAGATCCTGGCAATTTCTTTTGGTTTAATATTATTCCCATTTAGTTTTTGAAAAATCTATTTTGCGTGAAAGGTATTTTTTATAAGTTGTAGAATCTTCTTCATGTCCAAGGCGTTTTTTTAGCTCTTCTATTGCTTCAGCTTTTGTAATACCAGAATCTAAAAGGTCTTTTAATAATATTTGTGAAAATGCTCTTCTTAAGTCATGACACATAAACCTTTTTTTTGTAGCTATATTTTCAGAATATTTTTTACTGTAAAAAATTCTATCATCATTATCTAGATTTTCTATAAATTTATTAAGTGAATTTTTTAAATATATATCTTTTAAAGCTTCTACTGTTCGTTGTTTTCCATATTTTCCTTTTTCCACAAATACAAATACTTTATCATCTTTTATAGTTATATCTTTTTTTTTAAGGTTAGATAGCTCATCAATTCTTAATCCAGTTGCTAAAATAGTTCTATAAGCTAATCTTTTTTTATCATCTTTAATAAAATTTATGTTTTTAAAAGTCTTAAGCATGTTCATTTTACTAAATCTAGTGGTTCGGTGGTTGCTTTTTTTTGATATTTGCTCTTCAAAGAATTCTTTGTTTTCATTAAATTTAAATTCTGGAAAAACATTTGAAAACAGTTTTAGTGAACACTTTAAAGTACTTGCGGATCTTTTATTTATTATATTTTCTGTATGATTTTTTAATTTCTTATAATCAAAATCTTTTAGATTGCTAAATTCTTGATTTTTAAATGCTTTTCTGATTTCATATAAATAAGCTTCCATGGTATTTTTATTTGAAATTTTATTTTCTAATTCTATTTGAAATTTTTTCAAAAATTCATTTTTAAATTTCAAGATATTCATCTCCTTTTCAAATAAATTTTCAAAAATCATAAAATTTATTTGCGAATTTCTGGCAAAATTCGAGAGGTATAATATCTAATATCTATACTCATATTCATTAATATTCATATATCATATATATATTATATATATACCTCTCAAGGTCACATGGGCTAGAATCTATCTTAGATTAGACAAATACTATTTGTATAGTGCGGGCTTTTTGGCTAGCTTATTTTTATTTTTGGCCCAGGTTTTTTAGTTGATTTTTGTCTTGTTACATAGAATATTATGGCTATTAAATACATTTTTTAGGGTGTAAAAAGTTTTTAAATTAACTAAATAAACCCTAATTCTAACCTTCTCATTATCCTGTATTATCCATTTTTTAGTCGTATATAAATCATTATCTGTAATAATCATGTTTAATGTTTTCCATAGTTTTAATTTTTGTCTTACTGTTATAAAAGAGTATTTATCAAGAATTTTGTTTAAGCAATTTATTTCAATTCCTATATTTCCATCTTCAAATTTATATATACTATTTTCCTTAATCAAAAAATCTATTATACTAAGGTACTCAGCAACTAAATTTTTAATTATATCTTCCATGGCCGTCTCCTTTTTGTTATTTTTCTAAATCTTTTCTGTTAAATGCAAAATTTTCATTTTTAATTTCTTTAGTAGAATCATTAACGTCAATAACTTCTGGATTACTAACATCAACTGCTTCTTTTTTAGTTAAATCAACTTTATTATTTTTTTTAGAATCTTTAGTTTCAGGAAAGAGTTTAGAGATTTCCTTTTCTGGATCAACATAAAACCCTTGGAATTCAACAATATCAAGACCGTTTTTATAAATCATCCTACCTTTTACAGCTGGAAGATTAGCGGCTTCATTATTACCTAAAACAATATTACTCGCTGTACTATCTGCAAATCTGCCACAAATTCTACCAGGACAGTTATTTTTAATTTGACCAGGAAGAATTTTAAAACTTGGTATCTGTACACCTATTATTAAATTTATTCCTGTGGCTCGTGATCGTCTTGCTGTATCTGAAAGTTTTCCTTCTATTCTCTCCATTACTTCTTTGTTTTCTTTTGAAGCTCCTGTTCTATCTGTTACTACAGCTATTTCATCTATTATAAATACTTTTCTTGGTAATTTATCTTTAACTTTTTTATTGTATTCTTTAATATTTTTGCATTTGTTGTCACGTAATAATTTAATTCTTCTTTCATTTTCCTCATATAGATTGGTCAATAGTTTATCAAATTTATCTAACTCTGTTACTATTCCAAGTCTTGAACTAAAGTGAATAAAATCTAAGCCACCTTTAAAATCAGCTATTACTATATCTATTTTTGAATTAGTTTTAATACCCATTGATATAAGTTGAATTATTATACAACTTATTAAAACGGATTTTCCACCACCTGTTTCTCCAGCTACTATTAAATGTGGGGTCTCATTGAAATCTATTTTTATATTTCCTTTTGACATTGAATTTCCAATGGCTATATTTTCACTATTATCTAAATATTCATCATTCCATTCAATAAATTTTGGTATTTCCACTTTATAATTTATTAATTTTATATAAGTCTCATTCTTCTCCATTAAGTAACTTAAATCAGTAAATGTGGAATTATAGATGTGCTTTATTTGAGAAAGTTTTTTCTCCCAGGCTTCTAAATGTATTTCTGTTTTAAATATTTCAACAATTTTCAAATCATTTTCATCTTTTTTAATGAGTTCAATTGTGGAATTAAATAATTTTTCCAGTTGAAATCTTTTGTCAAGAGGAGCTTCCAAAAAAGATGTTACTTTTATACACTTTCTATTAGGAGTATAGGAAATATCAATATGTTCTACTTGATAGAAATGTCTTATCTGATCCTCCTTATATCTCCATACATTTAGAGGAATATTTGATTTAAAAATTTCTATCAAATTTCCATTGTCCTCTTTACGGTTAACTATTGATATTTCTGCTTTTGATCCAAAAATTGCTCTTAGTTTGTCTAAATATTTTTCTTTTTCATTTATTTCTTTTTCTTTTTTCTTTTTCATAAAATAACCTTTGAGTGCTAGGTATATAATTGGAATTGCTAAAGTTAGCAAATTATAGGTTATATTATGATAAGCAATATGTAATAAATAGTTTATTGTTGATATACCTAGCAAAATCACTCCAAGTTTAACTAAAGAAAATGATTTTATTATATTCATTAGTCCCAAATAGTTGTATTTAATTAATTTCAGTAAATAAATAAAAATATAGATAATAAATTTACCTATACCATCTTCTATCTCTTTATTTATATTGTTTTTCATTTTAACAGCTCCCTTTTTGATATATACAATAATTATAATGCTCGAAAAATTGGGTTTATTTTTTTGATATGCTTAACTCCTCTTTTAACATAGCTAGGGCATCTTTTTCTTCATTGATAAACCTGTTATAAACTGCATTTCTAATATTTTTACTAGAACTTGAAAAGTAAATATTAACTTTTCTTTTTTCTGCATAAATACTTTTTATTAAATTTGCATCTTCTTTTAAATCATCATTAAAATCTAAATTTTGTTTGCTTATAATATTCACTGCACCCATTTTCCCGAACTGTACACTGGTTGACCAAATAACACATTGAAGGCTTTTTGATCTTTTTGTAAAATCAATACCTCTTGCTTTATAAAAATTTATAACAACATCAAAGTAAACTTGTTTTGTATAGTTATATTGAAGCTTATAAAAGTAATCTTGATCTTCGTTTGCAATTTGAATCCAGGTAGAATCAAAATGTGATCCATAACCACCATCTTTGTTTCTTGCAGACATAAGCTTGTTGTATAGATTTATTTCAATGTTATAAAGCCAGATGAGAAAACTATCTAAACTTCCTACATTGCTTGCAAATTGGAAAGCTCCATATGACTTTCCACCAGGATCACCTGAATTATTTGCTATAGTTCCTGCTTTCCCATTAGACTCATATTTAGCAGATAGAGAAGAAAGGTTATTAAAATCTAAAGCTTCTCCTGTAGATACATTTTCAAGTTCTGGAAGAGTAAAAGCTGTTCCAGTATCAACAAAAGCAAAAGTTGTTGTTGAAAATATAACAACTGCCAAAAATATTATAAAAATTATTATTAAAAAAAATACAATCGAAGTTATTTTTTTAATCATCTTTAATCCTTTCCCATGGAATGAATTCAGTTTTTACACCATTTCTATCAATGTCAAAAACATATATTAGATTTTTTTTATAAATGTAAATATCTGTTGAACCATTTGTATCAACAAATGTCATTTTATTTTTATGTAATACTCCAGTTTCATTTACAGATATTAAATAATGGTATTTATAATAGGTTTTATTAGTGTAACCATTATTATTTTTATAAAAATAGTGATAATA
>JBDMZA010000016.1:0-3330 GCA_039770155.1 Clostridiales bacterium | reverse complement strand
AAATGAGTATGAACAGATAGCAATTGACTTGGATAAGTTAGAAGAACAATTACAAAGTAAAGATTGGAATTGTTTTAAGATAATTGCTGATAAAAACGAAAAAGAAGGTTTAAGCAGACAGGTATATAATTTAAATAAAAAATATAAAAGTATACAATTATATATATATTCTCTATCTACAAACTGTAATTCTACATTTAGTATTAAGGTAAATAAAAAAAATGTTGCCCAAAGTAAGTTTCTAAATTATAAAAAAGTTAGCCTTGAAAATGAAAATTACTTAGATATAGAATATGCTTTCAATATAAATGACTATATTGAGGAAGAAGTAGGTATTTTAGTAGGCTATAAATTTGAAAAAAAACAAGAAATTGCAAAGGATTATGTGCGTGATATTTTTTCTAGTAATAAATATAAAAATCCAACACTTGAAAAAGCCAAGGATAAAGAGGAATATATTGATAATATTAATACTTATAATAAATTGGCAGCGTCATATAAATATCAGAGCAAATACAAGGAAGCAGAATCTTTTTATAAAAAAGTTGTTGAAATATACGAAAAAGAGCAAGGAGAAAAGCATTTGGATACTGTAAATGCTTATAATAATCTGGCAATGCTGTACACTATACAAGAAAGATATGAAGAAGCAGAGTATTATATTATAAGAACTATAGGTGTAAGAGTAAATGAATTAGGGGAAAATCACCCAGATACTATTAATTCTTTTTACACATTAGCAACATTATATAGAAATATGGGTGAATATGAAAAAACAGAACATTATATTAAAGAGATTATAGAAATTAAAGAAAAAGCAGTTGGAAAAAATCATCCTGATATGGCTACCGCTTACAATAACCTGGCAACATTATATTATACAGAAGAAGAATACAAAGATGCTGAAACTTATTTTAAAAAAGCCTTAGACATTAGATTAGAGAAATCAGGAGAAAATAGCCATGATACTGCTACTTGCTACAACAACCTTGGATTATTATATAAAGACCAAAAAAAATATGAAGTTGCAGAAACATATTTTGAAAAAGCCATGGACATATATGAAAAGAATCTGGGAATCAATCATCCTTTAATTGCTACTACTTACAATAACCTGGCAACTTTATATTATAGCCAGAAAAAATATGATAAGGCAGAATCATATTATAAAATTGCTTTAGCAATTAGAGAAAAACAATTAGGAAAAGTTAATCCAGATATTATTACTTCTTATACTAACCTGGCTTCTTTATATCAGAGTCAGGAAAAATATAAAGAAGCAGAATCTTATTTGAAAAAAGCCATAGAAATTTGTGAAAAAGAATTAGGAGAAATCAGTCCATTAACAAAAACAACAAAAAGGAATTTAGAACTTCTACATGATGAAATGGAAAAATAGTAAAATAGAAATTTGGTTTTACAACTCAATATATAAAAATATATTGATTCTTAAATCATTAACATATATAAGTTATTTAAGAATATAATAAAATTTTGAGATTGATGAATTTTATAAGTTTAAAATCTATTTTTTTGTATATTAAATATTCTTGGTGGTCTTTATCATAGCTATAAAAAGTTGTCTGATTAAAATTATTATTCAGTTTTGTTTAGCGTGGTCGTTTTTTTTATTGCAATAAACAAAGGTCTCACATTTATTTGCCAAAGTCTTATACGCTTTTAATTTGTTCTACTAAAATTTTCTTTTATTATTTCAATTAAGTTCTGTTACAATGCTAAATTATACTTGTTATTGCGGACAGATACTATTTTTAAAGTCTATACCGTATTTTTTTATTATTTTAATTTTGTATCTCTAACTGTAATACCTGTTTCTTCAATTACTTCTCTAATAAGTGTTTCTTCAACATTTTCATCTATGGACATTCTGTCAGCTGTGAAATCACATGTTTTTTCCATCAAAGAAAAATATAAAGCTAAAAAATTATCTTCTTTTTGATAAATTGCAACCCATTTCTTTTATTACTATGTACAAAAAAAATCACCTTCTAACTAGTATATAGTTTACATTTCTTTCCATTTCTCAGAAATCTACTATTTCTCTACCAACCTTAAAAAGTAATGGTAATAATCCTAACAATATAAGGCTCATTATACCAGTAGCTATAATTAATTCCATATAATTAATTACATTATTATCAATAGAATAAAAAATTAATAGACTGAAACATGGAATATTGAGCAAAACACCTGTTAATACTCCTGGACAATATTTCTTTGTTATTATCGTCAAAACCAAATGTGGTACTATTGCATTTAGTAGCATGGTACCTATAAACCCATAAAACAAATATTTAAATATTCTTTCAGTTTGATATAATCCAAATAAAAATGTTACTATGTACGCTAACATTGTCACACATATTAACGCAAAGTGAAATTCCCTTTTACCCTTAATCTCAGAAAATATTTGATTCTTTTTTGACCACTCAAGCATCCAGAGACCTTCTTCAATATTATGTAGTGTTATTGCAAATGGAAAAATCCAGATCACATTAATTAATTCAATCAAATAATCACCTCTCTAATATAAGCTAATCCTTTTCTTTCTTCTAATGCCAAGCAGTTGACAACGCCAAAGCCATTAATTATTCCTTATTATCATCCACTTATTTTGACCTGTGAAACCACAACTTTCATACAACTTACTTTGTTATTTCAATTTCCCTTTTCATATTGGCAGTTTGATCTGTGAATTTTTATAACAATATCAGTATTTTCAATATGGCATACTGCATTTTCACCAAATCAAAAATTTATTTGATTTTTATTTGAATAGTTTTATGACTCTAAAAATTTTTGTAATAAGTTTTTTGAAAATTTAATATTCCATTTGTCCAAAATATTACTATAATTGATTATACATGAAAAATTATAGTATGCCTAATTCACTAATTTAAATTTATTTTAATATATCGTTAATTTATTACATTAATTCTATATATTTCTAAAATACTGAAGGCATTCTTGCGTTTTTATAATTCTCCCCATAAAAATAATCCCCATCATCAAATTTATAAATGTTTAATGACATACTCAACCCTTCTTTCAAATTTTTATTTTAAATAAAACCATATATTTGATTGTAATACAAAACATGTGTATTTTTCAATTATATTTATAAGACTGATATATTATTAAAATTAGTCACAAACAAATAGTAAAATTAGTTTTGTTTTTTGGAATATTTATGATAATGTTATTATAAGTTTTAATTTTCCCAATTTCAATTTTTCATATATAATTATGATTATTAATAAAATTTCTTGGAGTAATATAAAATGATAAATTTTAATGCAATTATTTTTT
>JBDMZA010000015.1:0-5326 GCA_039770155.1 Clostridiales bacterium | reverse complement strand
TTTCCTATGAAATTTAATTTATATAAAAATTATAATATTTTATATAAATTAAAACTGTTGATATTAATGTGTTGATGAAGAGCTTTGTTGAAAAAAATGGAATAAAACTTTTATAAGTATAAATATTCGACAGGTTATAAAAATGTGGTATAATAAATCAAGTAAACACCAGATTATTTACCATAAAATGTTAAATCAATTTTGTAATGAACTTAGCAATTATCATGGGGGGTTAATGATGAAAAAAGTCAAAAATATAAGGTTGCTGTTTTTTGAGACAGAAATATATAAAAAAGTTCTATATTTCATCTTAAATGAGTTTGAGGTTTTTTGTATGATATTTATTTTTTATGCAAAAGCAATTTATACTCAAAAATACACAAATTCACCTATGTTGGAATCAGCAATAGTTTCAACAGCTTGTTTAGGTTCAGCCTTAGTTATTGCCGGTCTTATGATGCCAATAAAAAAGAACTATAGATTTTATATTATTTTAGGTTTTAATATTGTAATTTCAATATTATTGTTTTCTGATGTAGTATATTATAGATATTATAGTAATGTATTGACTGTGCCTGTATTATTTCAATCTAAATTAATGGATGGATCCTTGCTTGCAAGTATAAGAAGTTTAATAGATCCAAAAGATATTTTATTGTTTATAGATATAGGTGTTTTAATAGGACTAAAATATGTTATCGGAAAAATAAAGAGTAAATATGAAATTGAAAACAGAGGAACAGGAATGATAAAAAAGATTATATTTGCACTACTTTTAATTAGTGTAGGTATTATGTTTACAACCAAAGTTTTTGTTCAAGCTGGAAAATTAAAGAGTAATAGTACATTCAAAAAATTATATGATAGCTCATTTATTATTTCAAATATTGGAATATTAAATTTTCATGTATTTGATGGATATGTTTTCTTAATGGATGCTCTTGGAAATGATGTTATTAGTAGTGATGATAAAAATGAAGCTAAGGAAGCAATTACAACTTGGGGTGAAACTAATTTCGAAAATAAGAAATTATTTAATGATGATTTAAAAGGAACTCAAAAGGGTAAAAATTTATTTGTTATACAAATGGAAGCATTTCAGAATTTTTTAATAGATAAAGAATTTAATGGAAAAGAAGTTACACCATATTTAAATGAATTTAAAGATAGGTGTATGTATTTTAACAATTTTTATTCTCAAACTGCTTCAGGAAATACTTCAGATGCTGAAATGATGTTGAATAATTCTTTGTATCCTCTTACAGAAGGAAGTGTTTATTTTAAGTATTCAACAAATAAATATGAATCATTACCAACTTTATTTAAAGAACAAGGATATGATACTTTTTCAATGCATGCTTATAAAGCAAGTTTTTGGAATAGGGCAATGATGCATCCTGTACAAGGATTTGATAGATTCTATAGTAGAAGAGATTATGAATTTGATGAAGTTTTAGGAAGATGGGGATTATCAGATAATTCATTTTTTAGACAAAATTTAGAAATTTTTGAAGATAAAAAAGATAATAATGAAGAACCATTTTATTCTTTTATAATTACTTTGTCATCACATTACCCATATGAAGGTTTTATTGATTTTGATGAAATTGATACTGGAGAATTTGAAGGTACAATAGTAGGTGACTATGTTGAAGCTATTCATTATGCAGATAAGGTTTTTGGTGAAAGTTTAAAGGAATTAGAAAAAATGGGTTACTTAGATGATAGTGTTATTGTAATGTATGGAGATCATGAAGGTATAAAAAGTGGAAGTCCAGAGTCTTTTAGAGAATCATTAAGTATACCTGATAATAAAGACATACTTAAATATGAAATGAAAAATGTTCCTCTATTCATACATTTTCCTGATGATGAATATAGTGGAAAGTATGATAAATTATGTGGACAGATTGATTTAATGCCTACAATATCTAATTTATTTGGTATTGATAGTGAATATACATTTGGTATGGATATGATAAATCAGGAAAGAGACTATTTAGCATTTGCTACAAAAGATATTATTACAAAAGACAGAAAATTATATACAAATAGAAATTTTACTTGGTATGATATGAATTCAGGTGTTAATTTGGTTGAAGATGATGTATTAAAAGGTTACAAAGATAATGGAATCAAAGAAGTAAATGCTTCATATGATATACTTCACTATGATTTACTAAAGGAATTTATAATTGATAACAAATAAAAATAATGATTATTTAAATTTAAAACCATCAGTATATTATTGATGGTTTTAATAATATCATGTTTTTAGGATATTATAGTTAAGAATGATTTGATATAATTAGTTTGTTTTGATATTGTATAAAGATATTAAAGGGAGGTCAAGAATACAAATCTTGGTAATAAGATGAATATGTATTGTGAAAAATGTGGTGTGAAAAACAATAGAACATCAGAATATTGTATTGGTTGTGGTGTTAAAATTAAAATTTCTGATACGGATAATAATGAGAAAAAAAGTTTAGAAATAAAAAAAATTCCTAATTATTTAGGTCAATCTATTATTCTTGTTGCTGTTAATTTAGTTTTTAGTTGCTTTTTCTTGGGAATAATACCTCTTATTTTTTCAATTATAGCAGTTTTTTATTCTCTTCAAATAGAAAAAAAAGTGAAATTAATGAATACAATAGAAGCTGAAGATATTTCTAAAATAGCTAAAATATGGTGTTTAATATCTTTTTTCACAATGATTTTATTTATTGTATTAAGTATTATAATTATCATTATATTAATATCAAATAATGATAGTATGATTTTAGAATATATTCAGGAATATTTAGATTATGTTAACGGTAGAAGAAGTTATTGATCAACTAAAATTAAATAAATATTAGAATTTTAGAGATTTTATATCTTACCTTAAAGGTGATGATTATATAAACTAAGGGATAGGCAAAAAATAAATTCGTACGATTCAAGGGAATTTCAGACGACAAGAATCGGATATTATTTTTTAGGCTATCCTAAAAAGAGCATTTATTTTAGCTGAAAAATAGACATATTAATTTGTATTTGTTAATATTATTGCAATTAGCCATCAATTTTTGTATAATTAAGGCTGAGCTGATAAATAAATAAATGTATACAGGGGAACAGTATAATGTACAATAATATTAGAGAATTTATTGATGAATTAAAAAGGAATGTTAGAGTTATTGCACTTATAAAATATGGTAAAAGAGAAGTTGACGATATGTCACTTGGAGAAGATTTTGCTTTATATGTTATAATGAATGACTTTAGTTCTAATATTGAAAGTATTCATTTTTATATTGAAACTATACCTATAGATGTTAATGTTCGAGGCTATAGTGATTTATTATTAAAAAAACCAATTTCTAAAACAGATTTAGAGCTGTTTTCTGGAGAAATATTATTTGATAAAAGTGGTATTATTTCAAGAATGCTAAATAAGTCAAAAGAAAATTGGGTTATTGAAAAAGAAGAAAAGAAGAAAATAAGTAAAAATGAAATTGAAAGAATAAGATATTCTTATAAACACATATTAGATAAACTAAAAAACTCTCTAGATGAAAATAATTTACAAACTAAATTTAATATTGATATTACTATGAAACGCTTAGTAGATCAATATTTTGAATTAAATGATTTATACTATGATGAAGATAAATTATTGGATATTATAAAAAAAAATGAACCATTATTTTATAGCTATTTAGACGATTTTTATTCAGCTAGATCTATTGAGAAAAAGTATAAAATGTTATCAAAAATTGCAGGAGTTGTTTTTAAAGACTCTAATGGTATATGTAAGGAAAATGAAGTTATGTTTTTAGCAAGAGATTATGAAGAAGAGATAAGTGATGATGAAAAGGATGAAATTATAGAAATGTTAGCTTTATTTAGATAATATATATCTAAATAATAATCTGAAAAATAAAGTGTTAAAGGCATAAGCCAATAACACTTTATAATTGAAAATTATATTTATTATTTATTATTTATATTTATTATTCATGAATAATAATAAAATCTCCTTCATTTAGTGCGATTGGGTTAATAGTGGGATTCCACTTAACCAACTCATCTAAAGATATTTTAAAGTATTTTGCTATTTTGTAAGGAGTATCGCCTTCTTTTATTTTATATTTATTATTATTTTCAAAATTGTTAATTGAATAATTACTGTTCATTTTAAATCTCCTTCTTTACTTTTACTATTAGTTAAAAAATAATTCAATATTTCATATCCGTTTGAGATATAATTAAATGTATTTTTTGCGTTGTATTCATCATACATTTTATTTGAAGAATTTAATTCTTTTTTGCTGTAAATAATATATGGTACAGGGTCTTTAGTGTGAGTTCTCAAAATTAAAGGTGTTGAATGATCAGGTAAAATCATTATTTTGTAATCATCATACTTATTAAGACCACTTATAAGTGGTTTTATAATTTGACTATCAATTAATTCAATAGCTTTAACTTTATTTGAAATTTCTCCTCTGTGTCCGCATTCATCTGGAGCTTCAATGTGAATGTAAACAAAATCTTTTCCTGAATCAAGAGCATTTAAGGCAGCTACAGCTTTACCCTTATAATTAGTATTTAATGTGCCAGTTGCACCTTTAACATCTATACTCTCTAAACCTGAACAAATAGCTATACCTTTAATAAGATCAACTGCTGATATAACAGAACCTTTTAGGTTGAACTTATCATTAAATTTAGGTAATTCTGCTTTTTTTCCAGCACCCCATAACCAAATTGAGTTTGCAGGTTTTAATCCTAAAGCCATACGCTTTTTATTTACAGGATGATTTTTTAAAATGTTATAACTTTTATTCATCATATTATATAAAAATTTACCACCTGAATCTTCAGGAAGAAAATCATTTATTTTCTTATTTATTATATCATGAGGTGGCGTTAATTTGAATAATTCATCACAATTTTTCCAAATCATACAGTGCCTATAACTTATACCTTCATGAAAACTTATATAGTCATTGTTGAAATGTTTGGAAATTTCATTGATTAATTCATGGGATTCTTCTGTTGAAATTTCATCAGAACTGTGATCAAGTAATGTTTTTTCATTGTAAACCATATTATCACTTAATGTAACTAAATTACATCGAATAGCTATATCATTAGAACCTAAATCAAGACCCATACTTATTGCTTCTAATGGAGATCTACCAGTATAATATTTTTCGGGATTGTATCCCATAACTGAAAGATTTGCTACATCACTACCTGGGGAGAATCTATCTGGAACTGTCTTAACCAGACCTAATTCACCATTTTTTGAAAGAAAATCCATATTAGGTATGCT
>JBDMZA010000014.1:0-32826 GCA_039770155.1 Clostridiales bacterium | reverse complement strand
GAACCTAAAAAATAATACCGAATTCTTTTCGTCTGAAGTTCACTTAAACCATGTGAATTCATACTCGAGAATTAGAGTTTATTTTTTGGATATCCCTTAGTTTGTTATAATTAAAAATAAAGGATCAAATTGCTGTAAAGAATTGATAGTTTTAGAAAAAAACTATTTTGTGAAATTTTTGATTATGTCTGATATAAGAGAAGTGTATTTACATTTCTCTTGTTTATTTTACTGGAAGTGAATATGAATGTTTTTTATCAAAGGCATTGGTTATTCCTATTAATTCATATTTTGCATTGTATAATGCACCGCCTGAACTTCCATGATTTATTTTTACATCAGATTGATTTTCAATTGTGTAACTAGTATCCGAAGGATATTTATAAAACTGTTTAACATTTGTTATTTGACCAGTTGTTATTGAAAAAGAGGTGTTTGGAAACCCTATTGAGGTGACTCTATTCCATTTATAAGCAACATTTAATTTAGGATAATCCCTTTTATTTCTTACTGTAACATCTAATACTGCTAAATCATTATTTACTACTTTTCTTAATCCTAGCACATCAATATTTGCATCTCCTACTACTATATTATTTAAATCATAATTAAAATCTTCAATAACATGCCAACATGTAAGTAATGTATATTTATCAATTAAAACAGAACTTCCTTGTGCATTGTTTGAAAAAATCACTGAAACATTATTTATTGCATCTTCTTTTGTAAAATTATTATCATAAATATCATGATTTATTTTTAATGTTTTACTCTTTAAATTCCATGAATAATCTGCATTATATTTTTTTAATAAAATAACTAGTTGGTTATAGGAAATATATTTTGTATTGTTTTTAATTTTATTAATTTTAAAGTGGAGTTTTTTATTGTTTTTTCTAAAAGAAACAATGTTTTTATTATAAGTATAGTTTATACCTAAATTATTACAAATTAGTTCTAAAGAAATATACAAATAATAATCTATATATAGTGAAGTTTTATTTAATATTAAATTGTTATTTATAAATAATACTGGTTTTGAATTATTAGTTTTTGAAAATGTTTTTTTTGTACTTAAGCTTGTAGACTTGATTTTATGGTATTGTGGTTTAACATTTGAAAATAATGATGAAGTTAAGAAGATTATGGAAAAAATATAAATTGTAAATATTTTTTTCTTCATAAAAGTACCTCACTTTCAAATAATAAACGTAAAATTATAGGAGTAAACTAATGAACTTATAGTGACTGAAAAAATATATTTGAAGTGTATTTCTTATATTATAACAAATAAAATGACAAAATACAACAAAATAATCTATATTTCATTTCAAAGTGATTTTAGATAAAAAGAATTTTATGAAAATTTAGATTGTAGCTATTTGCTTTCATGTGCTATAATTAATGCAAAACAAATAGAGAGAATTTATTTTAGTGTTTTTATAATATAAGGATAATCTGAAAAATAATACTATTTGTTTTAAGTTTACTTAATTCATATGAATTTATATTCAAGAATTAAGGTTTATTTTTTGATATCTCTAACATTGGGTTAAAAATTTAGTTTATTTTAATTATATGTAATGTAATAATCTATTCAAACCTACATAAGATAATTTAATATATATTTCTAATAAAAAATTACTATAAAAAATTTACTGTAATTAATAATTTCATTGTTATTGGGATGATAATAATTATACTCTACTGATTAGGGATATTGTAAAAGCAAGTTGTCATAATCGATTAATGAATCATATGGACTTGTCAGTATGCTGTATTATTTTTTAGGTTCTCCTAATATAATTAAAATATAAATAAAAAAAATGTGGAATGAGGTGTTAGTTTTGAAAAAAAAGTATAAAGCAGTTTGTTTTGATATGGACGGTTCATTTTTTCAAAACACAAAGTCTATTGATTATCTTTGTATATTAAATAAAAAAGAAAAAGAACTAAAAGATATAGAACAAAAGGAAAGAGAGAATGAAATTACCTGGATAAAATCTGATTATTTAAGAGTAAAACTTTTAGAAGGTTTATTAGAATCAAAGATTAAAGATTTTTTCAATTCAGAAATGAAGTTAAATGAAGGTATAGAGGAATGTGTAGAATCAATAAAAGAACAAAATATGAAAATCTTTCTTATAACTACTGGTCCTAGTGTTATAGCTAAAATAATTTCAGATAAATATAAGTTTGATGAATATATTGGAAGTGATTTAGAATTAAAAGAAGGAAAATTCACAGGTGATATGAAGGTACATTTAAATGGTGAAAATAAATTATTGAGATTAAAAGAATTTTGTAAAAAAAATAAAATTAAAATGAAAGATTGTATAGCTGTGGGGGATAGCATTTCAGATATGAATATATTTGATAATTGTGGAAAAAGAATTGCTATTAATTTTTCCAATGCATTAATAAATATATCAGATGAATATATAGCAACAAATGATTTAAAAGATATAATAGATTTTTTAAAATAATCTTTTTAAAAACCGATATATATATATAATGGATATCAAAAAATAATTCTAATTATTTTTTATTAGGTTCTAAGGAGATGAATTTAATGAATTGTGAATTGATTTATGATTATAAAGAAAATTATGAGTATAGGAGAAGTTTTAACAATCTGGCAAATAAAGTTTTTGGAATAGATTTTGAAAAATGGTATCAAGCCGGGTTTTGGGATGATAGATATGTGTGTTATTCTATTTTTGAAAATGAAAATATTATTTCAAATGTTTCTATTACTAAACAAAGTATAAATTCAAATAATAAAAATATAAATTCAATTCAAATAGGAACTGTAATGACATCTCCAGAATATAGAAACAAAGGTTTTGCTTCAAAACTAATAAAAAATGTATTGGATGAATACAGTGGGAAAAGTGATTTAATATTTTTATTTGGGAATAAAGATGTTAAAACTTTCTATAATAAATTTGGATTTAGAATAATAAATGAGTATAAATTTTATACAAAAAACAATTTTAAATCTAGGAACAACATAGAGTCCAGAAAAATTAATATAGATAATAAAGATGATTTAGATTTAGCTTTAAGATTATCAAAAAATAATAAACTTTTATCTGAAAAATTTAAGGTATATAATTCAAATAACATTTTGGCTTGGCATCTAATGAACTTATTTAGTGAAGATATTTACTATTTTAAAGATTTTAATTTAGTGTTGATATGTAAAAAAAATGAAGATGAAATTGATATATATAATGTCTTTTCAGATATTAATACTGATATTAGAATTATTCTGGAGAATATTGTTTCAGATGATATAAATCGTATCAATTTTTTATTTACACCAAATTTTGGGGAAGTAGATATTGAAAGCGAACTCTATACAGATGGTGATTATGACTTTCATATAAAAACAAATGGAACTAATTTTGATTATAGATTTATGTTTCCATACAATTTTCATATATAGAAAAGCCAAAAAATAATATCACATTTTCAAAATCCTAGGATCACTATTATTATGTTATAACTCGCTTATAACTTTACGAGCAATTCGCTCACTATAGCTGTTTTTTGCAAAATGATATGAACCCCATCCTTTGATAAAACGGTGAAAATCTGTCCACGCTAATGGATATAATTTTCGCCATTCCCTTTCTAGTTTAGTAAAATCAAGAATTTTTTTTTGTATATCCAAGCCTTTTTTTAGTTCTTGGAAATAAAATTCTAAAATTTCTGTTTCCCAGTTTTCATATTCATCTTCATAAAAGCAACTACCAATAAAATAAGCAAGATCTTTCATACCGCATCCTCCACCAGTATATTGAAAATCTACTGTCGCAACATTATTTCCATCTGAAGAAAAACAGAAATTTTCTAATTTAGCATCACCATGAACAAGTGTTTTAAACTTACAGTTTTGTAGCTTTTGATCGATAGTTTTAGCTGCATTCTTTAATTTAATATCTTTTAGTGCTTTTAATTCATCTGGACGAGTTTCTAAGTGCCAGTATGTACCTTTTGACCATAATTTTTCAGGTTTTTCTCCCATAAAAGTAGCATGAAAATTAGCTAACCATTTTAAACAAGTACGAACTTCATTCCATGTTACACTGGTTTTTCTTTTGCCAAAACCACTGTCATCTAAGTCTTCAAAAACCATTAAAAACTCATCATTTAACCATTCAAGAGCATACCAAGTGGGCACTTTACAATCATTATTACACTTGTTGCTCCAATTTTTATAAAAAGACATTTCTACTTTATAAGAGTTTATTTTTCTCTGATGTGAGAGAGCATATTTACGAGAGGATTTATTATTTTTAGGTAAACATACATTTTTTACAACCACACTTTTTATATTTGAACCGTCAAGTCCATAACGTATAATTTTCCCATATCCACTCCAAAGATTTTGTATTTCCTCAATTTTGTATATTTTTTTGGAATTTGTAGCTTTGAGTGTTATTTTTTGAAAGATATCATTCATTATTATACTCCATCTCAAGAATTAGATTTTATTTTCAGAAGTAATTTTATCATATATTTTAGTTATTAACTAATAATTTATTGAAATTATTAGGCATAATCAAGAAATAAACCTTAATTTTCGAGTGTGAATTTGTGAAACTTAATTTTCAGCCTATCCTTATCTATAATAGTTAATTCTTAATTTTTATTTATTAATATTATATTATAAATAATATCCACATATTTTATTTTTAGGATATTTTTTATAAAATAAAGTTAGAAAGAATTAATTGTTAGAAACATCTAAAAATAAATTTACATTTTAAAATAATGAAGTACAATATTTTAGTAGTACTAAAATATGGAAAATAAGATATTGTTTTTTTAGGGCTTCATTAAATTAAAAGATAGGGGAGGCTAAATTGTGAATATTAAAAATGAAAAGTTTACAGCGATGTTAAGTAAAGATGTTGAATTCTTACAATCAAAACTTAATGATTTAAAATTTGATTGTGGAAAAACAGATGGGTTTTTAGGAAAAAAAACATTTAATGCTTTGAAAAAATTTCAAAAAAATCAAGATTTAGATTTTAATAAAATGCAGAATTTATCTGATTTGAAAAAAATATGTTTATTATTTTCTAATTTTGGATATTCATTATCTAAAGATGAAAAAAAAGTTATAAAAGATATGAAAAATTGTGAGCTTTCAGAAACTATCGAAAATTTTGGTTTTATATATGATAAAAATCAAGATATATATTATTCTGGTATTGATCCTTGGCAAAAAAAATTGGGTTATTGTCATTTGTATGATGAATTATCAATACACATGGGTATGGTAATAGACTGCGAACCAATTTTTTTTGAATACAATAATAAAAAATGGATGATAGAATTATGGAAGGGTCAATATGATTTATCTACAGGTTGTGAAATAGGAATATATGAAAAAAATGAAAAAATTAATGGCTATAACTTTTATAACTGTGTTAATGATGAGTTTTATTTAAAAATGTCTTTTTCTTTGAAAAAAAATAATAAAGAAATTTTGTTTAGAGAAGGTAGACATTGGTGGTTAACAGCCTTCAAGCCTGGTGAATTTTCTGAACCTTCTCAACTAAAAATGGATATAGAAATAAATTTTGAAAATATGAATTTTGGTAATGCTTTAGTTGATGTCTTAAAAAATATAGGATACTCATCAAAAAATATAAATCTTAATAAAAATAATCTGAAATTTACTTTTGATGAACCACATCAAAATCAACCTATTTCAAAAACTTATAAATTCCAAAAATATCATCAGCAAAAAAATAAAAAATTATGTGAAACATATGAACAAATAAAAAAATCTCTGAATTTAAAGACTAATGATCCTTGCATCTCAGTTGATAAAATTTTAAAACAATATCCTGAATATAGAAATAATTTTGTTTTTATTGGTAAAAACAATCTCTTCATTAATTTTAGTAATATTATTAAAAATATATTGTAATAAGGCAGAATCAAAAAATAAACTAGACAACTTTTTTTGAAGACAAATATTTAAAGAAATAAATCTGTTTTTTTTGACTAAATTAGGTTATAATTACGAAGAAATCATTGGAAAAACCCATTATAAATAAAATAGGAATTTTTTTAAAATTAAAAGAATACAATTTTATTTTGATATGTAATATTGAGATTGTTTATAGAATATATAAGGCGCTATCCATATTAGGAGAACCTAAAAAATGCTGCTGAATTTTATACTCAAGAATTAGAGTTTATTTTTTAGGCTATCCTAAGATGTTTAGATTTTCTTAAGGAGAGGTTTAGAATTGGAAATAATTGAATTGACAAAAATAAACAGATGCTTTATAAAGAATAGAATTTTTCGTTCTGCTACATATGAAGGGATGTGTGATTTAGAGGGGATACCTTTGCCAGAATATATAAAATACTATGAAAAACTTGCTAAAAGTAGTGTGGGAGCTATAATTACAGGATTCTCATATGTATCAAAAGAAGGTAAATCAATTCAACAAAGACAGTCTGCTATTGATGAAGAGAAGATGATTCATCATTTTTCTTTAGTTACTGATAAAGTTCATAATTATGGTTGTAGAATTTTTATTCAATTATCACATGCAGGAAGGCAAACAAGAAAAATTAACACTGGCTTTAAAGTTTATGGATTCTCTAATAAAAAATCTTTTTACTTTAATGAAAAGCCAATGATTTTAAATAAAGATTTAATTAAATTTATTGTTAAAAAATTTGGTGAATCTGCTTTTTATGCTAAAAAAGCAGGATTTGACGGTATACAGATACAATCAGGACATGGATATTTAGTGCATCAATCAATTCTATCTTCAATAAATAATAGAGAAGATGAATTTGGGGTTGATATTAATACAAAAATAGGTATAAACTTTTTAAGTATGATTATTGATGAAATAAGAGAAAAATGTGGTGAATATTTTCCTATATTGGTTAAGATAAGTAGCGATGACGATTATTTTAATAGCTTTAGTAAGCAACAGTTTACAAATCTTATTAAATTTTTAGATTCAAAAGAAGTTGATGCTATTGAAATCAGTAATGGAACAATGGATTTTGCTTTAAATATATTCCGAGGTGGAGTTCCTTTGAAAACAATTATGAAGTATAATCCAATACTGAAATACAGCCCTAATATGGTAAATAACATGAAAAGTGCAGTTCTATTACCATTTTTAAAATCTAAAATTAAATCTTTTAAACCTGTATATAATTTAGAGTATGCAAAAATAGCAAAATCTTTAACAAAAATACCTATAATTTGTGTTGGCGGTTTTAGATCAGAAACAGAAATATTTGATGCAATAACGAATAATTATTGTGATTATGTAAGTTTATCAAGACCTTTTATATGTGAACATGATTTTGTAGAAAAGATTATTGATTTTAAAGGTTATCAATCAAAATGTACCAATTGTAATATGTGTGCGGTTATGTGTGATTCAGGAAAACCTACAAAGTGTTATTTAGAAGAAACTGAAAAATAATATCAAATCCTCTCTGTATGAAATTCGATTAAAACATAGGAATTTATTCTCAAAAATGTGATATTATTTTTTAGGTTCTCTTTATGGAATTTTTGATTATGCCTAATATAAATTTATTTCAAATAAAAAACTTCTTCTAAGTTTGTTGATTTAGGGCTGTTATCGGGATTAGTTTCCATCAAAGGTTCCATATAATCCCACCATTTTTTACATATGTCTGTTTTTGAAATTTTTGACCACTTTTCTTTGCTTTCTACTTCAAGATAGGCAAAGAGTTGTCCTGAATTGGGTTCTAAAAAGATTGAATAGTTATTTGCACCATGATCCTTTAGGGTTTTTTCCATTTCAGGCCATAATTTATCATGTCTTTTTTTGTATTCTACATATTTCTCTTTATAAACATACATTATACTGGCAATTCTAAACATCTCTATTCCTCCTATGGGATATCCAAAAAATAAATCCACATTCTCGAAAATGAATAGGTGTTGACTAGTTTATTTTTTGATTCCGTCTTATTTGAGTTTGATATATTAACATTATATAGTAAAAAATAAAAAACAACAAATATACATAATAAATCAAAACAAATAAATATATATAGACATATATCAACATTGATTATATAATAAAATAAATAGAGATTATAGTATATTTCAAAATTAAATATATTTATATTATTAAAAAGGAGACCAGTATGTATCAAAAATCTTTAAATGAAAAAGTAGCAATTGTGACAGGTGGAGCACAGGGACTCGGTGAATATCTAGCTAAGAGATTAAATAAAGAAGGATGTAAAGTAGTTGTAGCAGATATAAATTATACACTGGCTCAAAAAGTAGCAAGTGAATTTAATGATGCAATAGCTGTTAAAGTTGATGTTACAAATAGTAATGATGTTAATGAAATGGTAAGAAAAACTATAGAAAAGTACAATACAATAGATATATTAATTTCAAATGCTGCAATATTAATTGCAAAACCAATTGATGAATTTCCAGAAGAACAATGGAAAAAAGTTATAGATGTAAGTCTTATGGGATATTTTTTATGTTCAAAAGCAGTTTCAAAGATAATGTTCAAAAATAAAAAAGGAAATATTATTCAAATTAACAGTAAATCAGGGAAAAAAGGTTCATATAAAAATTCAGCATATGCAGCTGCAAAGTTTGGAGGAATAGGACTTACACAAAGTCTTGCTTTAGAATTTGCAGAACATAATGTGAGAGTAAATGCAATTTGTCCAGGAAATCTTTTAGATTCACCTCTTTGGGTTGATAGTCTCTATGAGCAATATTCTAAGAATCAAGGTATAACAAAAGAAGAAGTAAGACAAAAATATGTCGATCAAGTTCCATTAAAGAGAGGCTGTACATATGATGATGTAGCAAATGTTATGGCTTTTTTAGTATCTGATCAAGCAAGTTATATGACAGGTCAAGCTGTAAATGTTACAGGTGGACAAATAATGTATTAGTCAGAATCAAAAATTTCATAAGATAATTTTTTGATTCTGCCTTAGGACAACCTAAAAAATAATACCAAATTCTTTTCGTCTGAAGTTCGCTTAAATCATGTGAATTCATACTCGAGAATTAGAGTTTATTTTTTGGATATCACTTAATGGTACTAAAAAAAATAAAAATTAACAAGTGAAGGTGTTTTATGATTAAAAATAAAATTAATCTTAGTGAATTGGAAATTGAAAATATAGAAAATCTTAATTATAGAGAAAAAGAAGTAAGATTAAATTCATTAAAGTTACTACTTAGAAATGATGATTTGATAAGTTTGTATAATGAAAAAAAGAAATATTTTTTAGTTAACAATCATATTCATACTAAATATTCTTTCTCACCATATTCTCCTACAAAAGCAATTTGGATGGCTTATAACACAGGACTTACAACAGCAGGTATAATGGATCATGAATCTGTAATGGGTGGTTTGGAGTTTAAACAAGCAGGGAAAATTACAGGGATTGCAACAACCACAGGAATGGAATTTAGAGCAGATTTTAGTGATACAAAATTAAATAACAGGAAAATAAATCATCCTGATCAGAATTCTATAGCTTATATTGCTATACATGGTATACCTGAAAGTAAAATAGTTTTAGTGGATGAATACTTTGAAAAATATAGAAAAATAAGAAATCAAAGAAATAGAGAAATGGTAGACAATATTAATACACTATTAAAAGATTTTAGTATTAAATTAGATTTTGATAAAGATATTTTATCTGTGTCAAATTATTATGAAAAAGGAACAGTAACAGAAAGACATATATTGTACGGTTTGGTTGAAAGTTTGGTAAAAAATTATGGTAGAGGAGTAACTTTAATAAACTTTTTAAAAAATGATTTTGGGATTGAAATCAGCCCGAAAGTTAAAAAATATATTTTAGACAATAGTAACAAAAACTATAAATATGATATATTAGGTCTTTTAAAGAGTGAATTATTAGAAAAATTTTATATAGATGCAAAGGAAGAATGTCCAAATATAAAAGATGTTATCTCTTTTAATAAGAAAATTGGTGGAATCATAGCCTATGCATATTTGGGTGATGTAAATGATTCTGTTACAGGGGATAAAAAGAGCCAAAAGTTCGAGGATGATTATTTAGAACTGCTTTTTGAAGAATTAAAAAATCTTGGCTTTGATGCTATTACTTATATGCCATCAAGAAATACTTTGGAGCAACTTAACAGAATAAGACATTTAGCCAATAGGTATAATCTTTTTCAAATAAGTGGTGAGGATATAAATTCTCCAAGGCAATCATTTATATGTAAGGAACTTGAAAGACCTGAGTTTTTTAACTTGATAGAATCTACATGGGCATTAATAGGACACGAATATGAAGCAAATAAATCATTAGATAGAGGTATGTTTTCTGATTTGATAAAGAATAAATATCCTAATATTAATGAACGAGTTGAGTTTTTTGCAAAAATTGGTAAAGAAATAGGAGGAGTAAAAGATTGAAAACAAAAGCTGTAAGATTATATGGAAAAAATGATTTAAGGTTAGAAGAATTTACATTGCCAGAAATAAAAGAGGATGAAATTTTAGCAAGGATAATATCAGATAGTATTTGTATGTCTTCATATAAAGCTGCAATTCAAGGTGAAGATCACAAGAGAGTTCCCAATAATATTAGTGAGAAGCCTATAATTGTAGGACATGAATTTTGTGGTGAAATTGTTGAAGCTGGTCAGAAATGGAAGCATAAATTTCCAAAGGGAAGTAAATTCTCAATTCAACCTGCATTAAATCAAGAAGATGATCCATATGCAGCTCCTGGTTATACATTTGAATATATTGGCGGAAGTGCAACTTACATAATTATACCAAATATTGTAATGGATTTGAATTGTCTTCTTCCATATGATAAGGATTCATATTTTTATGGTTCTTTAGCTGAACCTATGTCATGTATTGTTGGAGCATTTCATGCAAGTTATCATACAAAACAGGGAAGTTACAAACATGAAATGGGTATAGTAGAAAATGGAAATATGTTGATTTTAGCAGGAGCAGGACCTATGGGATTAGGTGCAGTAGATTATGCAATACATTGTGATAGAAAACCCAAGAAATTAATAGTTACAGATATTGATAAAGAAAGATTAAAAAGAGCTCAAACTATTTATACAGTAGAGGAAGCATTAGAAAATGGTGTGGAATTGGTTTATTTAGATACATCAAAATCTAAGGATGTTTTAAAAGAACTTATGTCTTATACAAATAACAGAGGATATGATGATGTAATGGTATTTGCACCTGTTGCACCATTAGTGGAGCTTGGAGATAGTCTTTTAGCAAGAGATGGTTGTTTGAATTTCTTTTCAGGACCAAGCAAACAGGATTTTAAAGCCTTACTAAATTTTTATAATGTTCATTATAATGCAACGCATATAGTGGGTACAAGTGGCGGTAATACTGATGATATGATAGAATCAATAGATATGATGACAAAGGGACTAATTGATCCTGCTTCTATGGTTACACATATTGGAGGACTTGATTCTGTAAAAGATTCTGTATTGAATTTGCCAAAGATACCTGGAGGCAAAAAACTTATATATACAAACATAAAAATGCCTTTAGTACCAATTGATGAGTTAAAATTAAAAGAAGAAAAACTATACAGGGAACTTTCTAAAATAGTTGATAAAAATAAGGGTTTGTGGTCAAAAGAAGCTGAAGATTACTTACTTGAAAATGGAGAAAAAATATAATATAGGGATATTCAAAAAAATAAATCTACATTTTAAAAATGTGATATTATTTTTTGGGCTTTCCATAGGATGATAATATGTCAAAAGTAGATATAATTGATTTAGGATATAAAGACTATCAAGAAGCATTAGATATACAGGAAAAATTATTTACAGAAAGAAGTTTAGGAAAAATAAAAAACACTATATTATTTGTAGAACATCCCCCTGTAATTACAGTTGGAATTAGAGGTAAAAAAACAAATATACTTTTAGATAGAAATTATTTAGAAAAACACAATATTAAAATATATGATATAAAAAGAGGCGGGGATGTTACATATCATGGGCCTGGTCAATTGGTAGGATATTTCATATTTGATTTAAAAGATTATAACAGGGATGTTAAGAGATTTATTTTCAATATAGAAGAAATTTTTATAAGAATTTTAAAAAAACTATTTAATATTAATGCAGTTAGAGAAGATGGTAAATATACAGGAATATGGGTTGATAATAAAAAAATTACTGCAATTGGTGTTCAAATTAGAAAATATATAACTATGCATGGATTTGCATTTAATATAAATACAAATTTAGATCATTTTAAGTGGATTGTTCCTTGTGGAATTGAAGATAGAGGAGTTACATCTCTTGAAAATATTATACTGAAAAGAACTGATTTTGAATTTATTAAAATGGAAATAGTAAAAGAAGTAAAAGATATTTTTTAAGGAGTATATATGAAAAGACCTGACTGGTTAAAAATTAGAGTTGAATCAGATTATGACAGAGATTATATATTTAGAGTTTTAGAAGAATACAGTATAAATACAGTTTGTAATGAAGCTGCTTGCCCAAATATGGCAAAGTGCTATGGAAAAAAAACAGCAGCATTTATTATTATGGGTAAAAATTGCACCAGAAATTGTACTTTTTGTAATGTATATAATAATACTCCGGAAAATATAGATAAAGATGAACCTTATAGATTAGCCTCTTTAGTAAAAGAAATAGGATTAAAACATATTGTAATAACATCTGTTACTAGAGATGATTTAATCGATGGAGGCGCAGGTCATTTTAAAAAAGTTATTGAAGAGATTAGAAAAAAAGATGAAAATATTACAATTGAGGTTTTAATTCCTGACTTTAAAGGAAGTATGGAATCATTAGAAATTGTTTTAAAAGCAGAACCTGATATTTTGGCTCATAATATAGAAACTGTATCTTCTTTATATGAAAAAATCAGACCAGATTCAAATTATTTACAATCGTTGAATATATTAAAAAAATCAAAGGAATTTAATAGAAATGTAAAAACTAAATCAGGAATTATGTTGGGACTTGGTGAAACAAAAAAAGAAATTATTGGTGTTTTAAAAGATATATCAAATATGAAATGTGATTTTATGACAATAGGACAGTATTTAGCACCGAATAAGAGTAATTTTCCTGTAAGAGAATATGTTCATCCTGATGTATTTGATGAATATAAAGAAATTGCTTATGGATTAGGATTTAAATATGTTATATCAGAACCTTTTGCTAGAAGTTCATATTTAGCAGATCAATATAAGGGATAAGGCAGGATCAAAAAATAAACTAGTCAACTTTTTTTGAAAATTTGTTAAACCATCGATATTTTCAGAAAAAAATTGTCTTATAAAATTTTTGATTATACCTAAAATAATTAGTATAAAATTTTAATTTAAGGAGTTGTAGTTATGGCAGTGCCAGTTATAATGCCGAGACAAGGACAATCTGTAGAAAGTTGTATTATTTCAAAGTGGCATAAGAAAAAGGGTGATACAATAAAAAAAGGAGAAGTGATTTTTTCCTATGAAACAGATAAAGCAGGTTTTGAAGAAGAATCTACATTAGATGGTATAGTATTGGATATCTTTTTTGACGAAGGTGACGATGTAGATTGCCTCATAAATGTTTGTGTTATTGGACAAGAAGGAGAAAGTACATCTGAATTTGACCCGAGAAAAAATGAAGTTTCAAAAGAAGTATTAACAGAAAGTGCTAATAAAAAAATAGAAGAGAATGATAATAAAATCGTAGAAGTAGAAAAAGAAGTGGAAATTAGTAAAACAGATATTGGAAAGATTTTTATTTCTCCGAGAGCAAAAAAATATTCAAGGAAAGTAAATATTGATTTTAGCAATATAATTGGGACAGGTGCAAATGGAAGAATAATAGAAAATGATATAATAAAAAGTATTGAAAGTGGAAGATTATATACAAAAACATCAAGAGATTTAATAGATTCACATAAAAGCTATACTGATAGTGAAGGTACAGCTATAGGTGGAAGAATAGCTACCTATGACATTGAAAATGCAAAAGAAGAAAAGTCTAGTGTAAATATTGAAAGTAATAATGATTATGAGATTGAAAAGTTTTCAAACATAAGAAAAGTAATTGCAAAAACTATGTCAAACTCATTATCAAATATGGCTCAACTAACATTAAATACTTCCTTTGATGCTACAGAAATAATGAATTTAAGAAATAAAGTAAAAGGTGATTTAGAAAATACTAAGGATAGTGGGTTGGGGATTGAGAATATAACATTAAATGATATGATTATATTTGCTTTAATTAAAACATTAACAAAACATAAAAGATTAAATGCTCATTTAAAAGGTGATGAATTACATTTATACAACAGTGTTAATATGGGAGTTGCAATTGATACTGAAAGGGGACTTATGGTACCTACAATAGTTAATTCAAATAAAAAATCATTAAATCAAATTTCAAAAGAAATAAAAGAATTAGCTTTGAAGTGTAAAGAGGGGACAATAAATCCAGATGTTTTAAAAGGTGGTACATTTACTATTACAAACCTTGGTATTTATAATATAGAAAACTTTACACCTGTAATAAATCCACCACAGGTTGCTATTTTAGGAGTTGGTAGTATAGTCAAGAAACCAAAAGAGGAAAACAATAAATTAGTATTATATTCTTCAATAGGATTATCTTTAACATTTGATCATCAAGCTATAGATGGGGCACCTGCTGCAAGATTTTTAAATGATCTTAAAACAAATTTAGAAAATTTTCAACTTTTATTATTAAAAAACTAAAATTTGGAGAAACTAAAAAATAATAGAGCATTCTTTTTATTGCAGAATTATTAAAACTTATGTGTATTGATTAGTTATGTGATTTATTACTAAAGAATGACAATTTATTTTTTGGATATCCTTTAGGAGATGGATAGAGTGAAATATGATGTAATAGTTATAGGAGGAGGTCCTGGAGGTTATTTAGCTGCTGAAAGAAGTGGTGGCAAGGGACTTAAAACATTATTAATAGAAAAAACAAATATTGGTGGAGTATGCTTAAATGAAGGATGTATACCATCTAAAACCTTTTTGTATTCAGCTAAAATTTATGAAAACATAAAGCAAGGAAATAAATATGGTGTCTACACTGATAACGTAAAATATGATCAAAAAATTGTTTTGAAAAGAAAAAACAAAGTAGTCAAAAGATTAGTCATGGGAGTTAAAAGTAAACTTAAAAACAATAATGTTGATGTAATAGAGGCTAATGGAAAAATCTCAGGAAATAAAAAAGAAGGATATTTAGTAGAAGCTATTACTAATGGAGATAAAAAAGTTTTTACATGTAATTATCTTATAATTGCAACAGGTTCAATACCTATAGTTCCACCAATTGAGGGATTAAAAGAAGGCTTGAAATCTGGATATGTAATGACAAATAAAGAAATATTAGATTTAGACTATATTCCTAAAAGTATTACTATTATTGGTGGTGGAGTTATTGGTTTGGAAATGGCTTCGTATTTTAGTACTGTTGGTTGCAAAGTTGTGGTAGTTGAGATGTTAGATAATGTGGGAGGAAGCTTAGATAGCGAGATTTCAGAAAATTTACTTAAAAGTTATAAGAAAAAGGGAATAGAATTTAAACTAGGATCAAAAGTTACAAAACTAAATACAAATTCTATAATATATGAAAATAAAAATGAAATTTTTGAGTTGGAATCAGATAAAGTTTTACTCAGTATAGGAAGAAAACCAAATATAGAAGACTTGGGTCTTGAAAATTTAAATATTGAAGTAGAAAAAAATTATATAAAAACAGATAATAGGTTAAATACAAATATTCCTAGAGTTTATGCTATTGGTGATGTCAATGGAAAGTCAATGCTTGCACATACTGCATATAGAGAAGCTGAAGTTTGTATAAATAATATATCAGGTAAAAAAGATTTAGTAAGATATGAAAATATTCCATCAGTCATATATGGAAATCCTGAAATTGCAGTAGTTGGATTAACTGAAAATGAGGCAATTAAAAAAGGTATAGAATATAAAAAAGTTACACTTCCAATGATGTATAGTGGAAGATATATAGCTGAAAATGAAGAAAGAGACGGAATTGCAAAACTAATTGTGGATAAAAAATATAATAAATTAATTGGTGTCCATATGATGGGAAGTTATGTTTCTGAAATGATATATGGTGCAGGATTAATGCTTGAAATGGAGTTAAGAACTGAAGATATAAAGGAAATTGTTTTTCCTCATCCCACAGTTTCAGAAATATTACATGAAGCCATCCATGAATTTTAAGGAAAACATAAAAAATAATATCGAATTTTTATAATTAATAAGGAGTTGTAATTATGCCAAAATCACAATTTATTGATCCAAAGGAAGTTCGAAAAAGTAGTTTTATAAAGTTTAAAGATATTCCTGTAAATCAATATAATAAAACAATAGAAGAAGAAAAATCAGATTTTAGTGACGACGATTTTTTAAGAATATATAGAGATATGCTGATTATTAGAGAATTTGAAAGTATGTTAATGTCTATTAAAACATCAAATGAATATAACAGTATAAAATATAATCACCCAGGACCTGCACATTTATCATTAGGACAGGAAGCTTCGGCAGTTGGACAAGCTTATATATTAAATAAGGACGACTATATTTTCGGCTCTCACAGGAGTCATGGTGAAATAATTGCAAAAGGTCTTTCTGCAATAGATAAACTATCAGAAGATAAGTTGATTTCTATAATGGAAAGTTACTTTGATGGAAAAATTTTAAAGATTGTTGAAAAAGATAGAGAAAATAAATCAAGTATAAAAGATTTAGCAATTGATTTTTTACTTTATGGAACATTAGCAGAAATATTTGCAAAGGAAACTGGTTTTAATAATGGTCTTGGAGGCTCAATGCATGCATTTTTCACTCCTTTTGGAGTATATCCAAACAATGCAATTGTAGGAGGTTCAGGGGATATATCAGTAGGAGCTGCTATTTACAAAAAAGTAAATAGAAAAAAAGGATTGGTAATTGCAAATATTGGAGATGCTTCAATGGGATGTGGTCCGGTATGGGAAGGAATGTGTCTTGCCACTATGGATCAGTATAAAAAACTTTGGAATAATGATTTAAAAGGTGGTTTACCTCTAATATTTAATTTCTTTAATAATCAGTATGGAATGGGTGGACAAACTTGTGGAGAAACAATGGGTTATGATATTTTAGCCAGAGTAGGTGCGGGAGTAAATCCTGAACAATTACATGCTGAAAGGATAGATGGATACAATCCGTTAGCGGTAATTGATGCTATGAAAAGAAAGAAAAAAATTATTGAAGAAAAAAGAGGACCTGTTTTATTAGATGTTATAACATATAGATTTACTGGTCATTCACCGTCAGATGCTTCAAGTTACAGAACTAAAGAAGAAATTGATTCATGGATGGATCAAGATTCTTTAAAATGTTATAGAGATGATCTAATTAAATACAAAGTTTTAAATAGCGATAAAGCAGAAGAAATGATTTTAAATACAAAAGAATTAATTACTAAAGCTTGTAGACTTGCTGTTGATAGCGAAGTTTCACCACGATTTAATATGATAAATGAACCTGATAAAATAGGGGAATTAATGTTTTCAAATGAAAAAATTGAAAAAATGGAAGATGGAAAATGTGATGTTCTGATTGCAAAGGAAGAAAATTCTAGGGTAAAAAGAAATAAAACTAAGTTAAGAGTTGGTATTAAAGATGGAAAACCTGTATCTAAAAATAAGGTCTTTAATTTTAGAGATGCACTTTTTGAAGCTTTAATAGATAAGTTTTACCTTGATCCTACATTAATTGCTTATGGCGAAGAAAATAGAGATTGGGGAGGAGCTTTTGCAGTTTATAGAGGTTTAACAGAATCATTACCATATCATAGATTATTTAATTCATCTATATCAGAAGGTGCAATAGTTGGTTCAGCTACTGGCTATGGTATTTGTGGAGGTAGAGCAGTAGTAGAATTAATGTATTGCGATTTTATAGGAAGAGCGGGAGATGAAATTTTCAATCAACTTTCAAAATGGCAATCTATGAGTGCTGGTGTTATAAAAATGCCAATTGTAGTTAGAGTTTCAATAGGTTCAAAGTATGGAGCTCAGCACTCACAAGATTGGACTTCTATTTGTGCTCATATTCCAGGATTAAAAGTTGTATTTCCTGCATCTCCATATGATGCAAAGGGATTATTGAATTCTGCTTTAATGGGAACAGACCCTGTTATATTTTTTGAAAGCCAGAGGCTATATGATGTTGGTGAATTATTTAATAAAGATGGTGTACCTGAAAATTACTATGAGGTAGAATTTGGAGATCCAGATATTAAAAAAGAAGGAAAGGATTTAACAATTTTAACAATAGGAGCAACTCTATATCGGGCTATAGAAGCTGCAAAAATTTTAGAAGAGAAATATAATATTTCCACTGAAATAATAGATGCAAGATCAATTGTTCCATTTAACTATGAAAAAGTAATAGAGTCTGTTAAGAAAACGGGTAAGATTTTACTTACAAGTGATGCTTGTGAGAGAGGCTCACACTTAAAAGATATGGCACAAAATATCAGTGAATTAGTTTTTGATTATCTTGATGCACCACCTGTAGTAGTTGGAGCAAAAAATTGGATTACTCCAGCTCATGAATTGGAAAATCATTTTTTTCCACAAACAGAATGGTTAATAGATGCTATTCATGAAAAAATTATACCTTTAAAAGGTCATAAATCTGTAAATAATTATACATATAATGAACAGATTAGATTAAATAGATTAGGAATATAAATTTAGAAAGGATAAGGTTAATTTAACCCGGTTACTAATGTGTTTGGAGTACAGAGAAGAACTAAAATATTATCAATATTAAATAAAAATAAAAGTATTTTGGTAAATGAAGTAGCTACAATGTTTGAAGTAACAGAGGAGACTATAAGAAGAGACTTGAAATTTCTTGAAAAACAAGGTGATCTTATTAGAACTCATGGTGGAGCTGTACTTCCTGACGATATAAAAGAAGAAATATCAATTAAAATAAGAGAAGGAATTAATTCTGATGGTAAAAATTTAATAGCAAAAAATGCAGCTAAATTAGTTAATGATGGTGATATCATAATTTTAGATGCAAGTACATCAGCTCTATATATGACAAAGTATTTAAAAGATAAAACAGGACTGACAGTTATAACAAATGCAGCAAGAATTGCAATTGAACTTGCAGATTGTAATAATATTAAAGTTATATCAACAGGTGGAATTTTAAGAGCGAAAAGTTTGTCTTTTGTGGGGCGAGTGGCTGAAAATGCATTAAAAGGCTACTATGCAAATAAAATGTTTTTTTCATGCAAAGGATTTTCACCAAAAAAAGGTCTTACAGATTCTAGTGAAGAAGAAGCAGGAATAAGGAAACTTATGATTGAACGATCTGAAAAAGTTATATTTTTATGTGATCATACTAAATTTGATAAAATGGGTTATGTTAATACAACAGATATTTCAAAAATTAATAAAATTATAAGTGATACTGATATACCAAAAGCATGGAATGATGATGTAAGTGAATGGGATTTAGAAATTTTAATTACTAAGGGATAGCCAAAAAATAAACTCTAATTTTCGAGTATGAATTCGCATGATTTAAGCGAAGTTCATATGAAAAGAATTAGAGTTTATTTTTTATGGTATTATATTTTAATTTATTTTAAGAATTCTTCCATCTATTTTTGATTCAAAAGGATTTCCTAGATCTTTTATGTAATCAACCAGTACATCAATATCTAATGGACCTATCTGATGATTATCAATTTGAGTAAATAATGAAAATTCATCTCCACCTCCTGCTAAAAAACTATTGGTAGTAATTGTGTATTCTTTTGTAGAATCCAGTTTTACACCATCATATGTAAAAATATCAATTACTTTTTCTCCTTTAGGTTTTGTAGAATCCCATGTATATTTTAATCCTGATATTTGAAGCATTCGTGTTTGCTTTTCCTGCCATTGTTGATTTAATAGAGTTCTAATATCTTCTCCAGTCAAAGTCATTTTTACTAAGTAATTATTAAAGGGCTGTACTGTAAATAACTCACCCCAGGTTACTTCACCTTTTTCTATATTGGCTCTTATTCCACCAGGGTTCATAAAAGAAAAATCTGTATCCATTCTAATTCTTTGTGCATCGGTAATAAAATTACCCAATGTTGATTCACCACTGCTATTTTGATTAGTTGTGATATCTATAGAAGCAGTTCCAATTACTTCATTTAGAATGGGACCAACTTCAATTTCATATTTTTCAATCATTTTTGTGATTTTTTCATCTGGAATTATATTAGTTTGGACATTATCTATGATTTCAGCTTTTTTTGATACGACATCATTTGTACGAGGGTTGATACTTAGATCAACATCTGAAAATGCTGTGCCATTAGAATATGTTTCTACAATTAGTTTACCATCGACTTCACCATTTATTTTATCATGATTATGTCCTGCAAATATTACATCAACCTCATCATCTATCGAATTTGCAATTTCTGCAATTTCTCCTGTTATTTCGCCTGTAGTGTTATTTTGATATCCAGGAACATGGGCTAAAATTACTATTGTTTTAACACCAAGTTTTTTAAGTTTCTTAGTGTATTTATTAATTGAATCGATTTCATCTAAGAAATTTACATTAGAAATACCTTCTGCTGTTACCATATTTGGAGTATCTTTTAAAACAACACCTATAAAACCAATAGGAATTCCTTTAACTCTTTTGATTATATATGGTGATAGTATTGTTTTATTTGTATTTTTATAAACTACATTAGATACAGTATAAGGAAAACTAGAAGAATTTTTTGTTAATTTCAACATTTCGTCAGTTCCTTTATCGAACTCATGATTTCCTACTGTTCCTATATCAAAGCCAATTTCACTTAGTATTTCAAGAGTGGGGTTGTCATTTAATAAAGCTGATACAGGAGCACTTGCTCCTACTATATCTCCAGCATGAACCATTAGAGTATTCTTATTTTCACTAACTCTTTTTTCTAAATTAGCAGCTAAATAATCTGCTCTACCCATTTCTATACCACTGATTTTTTTAGTGGTATTTATTTGACCATGAAAATCATTTATTCCTAATATTTGTAGTTCAATATTGGAATTTTTATAATTAGTGTCTGATTTGTTAGCTTCAGATTTAGTTGGCTTAAATATGAAAATTATTGATGATGTTAAAAAAAGACATAATAAAAATGAAAAATATTTTAAAATATTTTTATTAAACATTATAAAATTACCCCCCTAAATTATCTTTTATTTTTATATTAGGCATAATCAAAAAATAAACTAGTCAACTTTTTGATTATGCCTTACTAGAAATAATTATAATTGATAAATATTAGAAAAGATTTATTATTATGTTAAAATAGTATTAAAAATAAGAAACATATAAGGCAGAATAAAAAAATAAGGAGAACCTAAAAAATAATACCGAATTCTTTTCGTCTGAAGTTCGCTTAAATCGCGCGAATTCATACTCGAGAATTAGAGTTTATTTTTTGGATATCCCTAAGTTAGACAATTTTTGATTCTGCCTTATACAAATAATTAATCTTTTCCTAAACAACATTTTTTGTATTTTTTACCACTTCCACAGGGACAATCATCATTTCTACCTATTTTTTCAACAGTTATAGGTTGAGATGTATGTGTTTCTTCATATGAACTATCAAAATCATAAAAAGGATTATCTTCTACATAAACATCTTCTTCTACATAGACATCTTCTTCTATATAATCATCATCTTCAGAGTAAATATCTTCCTCATGTAAAATAGAATCTAGATTCATTAAGCTATTAAAGAATAAATCTTTTTTGTTAAGTTTAAATTTATTAGATAAGATTGAATCAAAAAAATCTTTAAATTCTTCATACAAAATATAATAATGACTTTTTAAGTATTTTACATGTTTTTTGTATTTATTTAGGTTATTATATATTTTATGTAAAAGCATTTTATATTTGAGCATCATATTGATAGTATTAAAATAATCAGTTAGACTATTAATATCCGAAAATATACTATGAAATATATATTCGTATATATCTTGAGACATATTTGGGTCATATTTTGCTTTTTCTAAATGAGGTAGGAGTTTTATTTTTTCGGTGATTTTAATGTGAAATTCTTTTATTAATTCATCATTAGGATTTAATTCTAATGAAAGATCTATTATTTTCTTTGAATAAATATGTATTTCAGGAAGTAATGAATCTAGTGCGAAATCTAAAAGCATATGTGATACAGTTACTTTACATTCATTATTATCAATACAATAGTTTTTGATTTTTTGAAGAGATTTTAATATGTTTTTATAATCTTTAGATTCAAAATCATATGTTAAATATTTAGTAATTAATTGACTATAGCTAGAGTGATTTTTATTACACATATCAACGCATTTATCTAAAGTAGGTATAACTTTTTTTTGTTTTTTTTTGTTTTAATGTATAGTAAAACCAGTTCATCCCATGCTTGTGGATTTAATTTATCTATTTTTATACATTCAAGAAGTATCTTTTCTGATTTGATACTAAAGCCTCTTTTACAATAAGCTGATCCCAATTTACATAAATATTTATAATTATGGGGATTCTTATTGCATAAAGTTTCATATTCTTTAACTGCCTAAATTATTTTCAATTAAGCGAGGCTTACCATTTTCTAATACTGAGACTTCTGATGTCGAAGTACCTAAGTCTATTCCAATTACTTTACTCAATTATTTCACTCCTTGTTTTATTAACAACGACTTTAGATTTTCTTATGATTTTCTTTTCATATATATATCCTGAATTTAATGTTTCAATAATTGTATTATCATCTTTGTTGTCAATAACTAAAACTTTTGTTGCAACATTTAATTCAGCATTAAATTTATTATCTATATCATCTAGTCTTGTTAAACCAATTTTTTTTATTATATTACCTATTTGAGACCATGTAATATTTAATTGCTCACTATAGCTATTATTTAAATGTAATTTGGAAAAATGTATTATATTTTCCACTTCATCTAAAACTTCTATAAGATTATTAATTACTTCTTCTTTTTCATTAAAAAAACAAGCTTCTTTTATTGTAAATTCTTTTTTTAATTTATTTATTTCATTTAGATTAAAAATTGATTCATTTAATTTATCTAATATCTCATGTATATCATCTATTTGGATAACAACATTATTTTGTTCTCTTCCAATTCTTTTAATATTTTTCTTTATATTTGATAATGAATCAATATTAATATCAAGTTCAATATTTTCTGAAATATGAAAAAAATCATATTTTGCAAATTCTTTACTAAAATCTATCATTAACTTATCTCCTCATACAATGTTATCTTGGTAAAAAATGCTATCATAAAAATTTATTATTTTCAAGAATATTTAAAATAAAATATTGAAAAAACTATCAATTTATTTTAATTGATAGTTTTTGATTTTATTTTATATAAAAGTTGTTTTTTATTATGCTTTACAAAAGTAAATTTTTCCTGTATTTTTCACTTTCCCAATTATCTATATATTCAATTTCTTCTCTTTTAAGAGGAGTTAATTTACCAATTCTTTTACCTAATAGTACTGTTTTGGCATGAGCTATGAATACACTTTTAATACTTTCTACATGTTGTTTGCTTTTCCCCATAAATATTATATTTCCATCATCACAATATATTATTGATGGGATATTTCCATTTTCATCAATAAATTTTTTAAAATTAAGTTTAGTTTCGTCCGTTATTTCTAGATTTTTGGAAGAAAAATAATTTTTCCCACAATAAACTATATAATCTGGGTATAATGGAGGAGACTTTATTAAATCTATAGTAGAAACAGATTCATTTTTAATTAATGTTAAATATGAATCTTTAACATAATGTCTATATAAATTATACCAATTATTTAAGGATATTGATTTATCCTCTTTAAATATTACTTTTAGCTTATTTTCAGATTTATCTAGTTTTAAAAATTTTTCGATTGTTGTAATAACATTATTCATTCTAGAAATTGCATCATCAACAGAATTGCCACAAATAAATAACCCATGATTACCTAAAAATACAATTTGAGGTAAGTGGTTTTTTTTATTAAAAAATTCATCTACTTTTTCCTTCATTAAACAAGCTAAGGGGTAACCAGGTGTAGAGTATGGAACAAATAGTACATCATCAAAAAATAAATCATCTAATATTTTTTCGCAATTTTCAACACAGCAAATAGCATTAGTGAGGACTGGATGTGTGTGTATAACTATTTTACCTAATAATGCATGTAAAAATGATTCTACAGATGGACGAAGACCATTGTCATTTACAACAGTTTTTTGTACTTCTGATATGATCAGTTTATCTCTTTCTTTTGGTGGGTATTTATTAAACTCTTCTTGATTATTTATTAATTCAATAGTTTTTTCTATGTCAACTTCAACATAACCATTATGTTTATTTATTTCAGATAATTTAAAACCTGAGGCTTTAATTAACATTTTATTTTTATCTTTTACTGAAGTATTTCCACCACCGGCTTGTACAAAATCTTCGTCTGCACCTGCCCATGAAGAAATAGAAACTAAATCGCTTATTAACTGATTATTATGCATTTAATACCTCCTATGATTTTCTTAAGGCAGAATCAAAAATTTCATAAGACAATTTTTTGATTCTGCTTAATTTCTTTTCAATAAAATATTTTTTTCATAATCCTTAATATCAGAAAGCCAAGTTTCTTTTATAGGTACATTTTGACTTAAACAATAATAATCCCAAATAGCACCAAAAGGATAAGATTTGAATTCTTCTCTAAGGGCAAGTCTTGTTGTATAATCTTTATTCAATTCAATTTCTTTTAAATATTCATTAGGCTCTAACATTGTTTTTAATAATGCTTTTAACATATTTCTAGTACCTATTACCCATGCTGCAACTCTATTTATACTTGCATCGAAAAAATCCAATCCTATAAAAGTTTTATCTGCAAGGTTGTTTACAATTATTTCTCTTGCAATTTCATTTAATTCATCATCTAATATGATTACATGATCGCTATCCCATCTAACAGGTCTGCTGACATGAAGAAATATACCTTTTGAAAAAAGAGCAAGAGAGGATATTTTATTAGATATTGACTCAGTAGGATGAAAATGCCCAGCATCTAAACAAATTAACTTATTTCTTGATAATCCATATCCCATATAAAATTCATGAGATCCCACAACATAACTTTCAGAGCCTATTCCGAATAATTTGCTTTCTACTGCATCTAATGTAAATTTTTCATTTAATTTTTCTTTAAATATTTCATCTAAAGAATTTTTTAATCGTACTCTTGGAGAGAGTCTGTCTATTGGATTATCTTTAAAACCATCTGGTATCCAAATATTTGTAATACAAGTTTTACCAGTTTCTTTACCGAAGTATTCACCTATTTTTCTGACTTTCTTACAATGATTTATCCAAAAATCTCTAATTGACTTATCAGGATGACTTAGGGTAAAACCATCATCTGATTTTGGGTGAGAAAAACATGTAGGATTAAAATCAAGACCCAAATCATTTTCATTAGCCCATTTTACCCAGTTTTCATAATGCTTTGGTTTGATTTCATCAATGTCAATTTTCTCATCAGTATCAGTATATATAGAATGTAGATTTACTTTGTGTTTTCCAGGGATTAGTGACATTGCTTTTTTTAAATCACTTCGAAGTTCGCCAGGATTTCTTGCAGCACCAGGATAATTTCCTGTGACTGATATTCCACCTGTTAAATCTTTATTTTTATTTATAAATCCTTTTACATCATCACCTTGCCAACAATGAATTGAGATTTTTATTTTTTTTAATTCATCCAATATTTTATCAACATCAATATTGTATTTGGAATAGGCCAATTTTGCTAATTTATAACTTTCTACTATTTCTTTACTCATATTTTGTAACCTCCATGAATTTATTAATAATATTCTCTCTATTAGTATTTTTGGGAGTGTATTCTTTTATTTCAAAAGAATTTTTTATTATTTTACGACCTTCGCTAATATCATTAATACAGCCTGATGTTATCATTTGAACTAAAAAGTTACCAAGAGCAGAAGCTTCAGTTGGACCAGCTAAAACTTTTTTATTACTAAGATCGGCAGTAATCTGATTTAAAAAATTATAGTATGCTCCACCACCAACAATATGAAGTGTATTTATAGATTTACTTGTTATTTTTTCTAATTCATCTAGGGCAATTGAATATATAATTGCTAAATTACACAGGATAGCATTTATTATTTCACCAACAGATTTAGGAATACTTTGATTTGTTTCACTGCAATAGTTTTGAATTTCCTCTAACATGTTTTTAGGATTTAGAAATCTTGAATCATTTAAATTGATATATTGACTAAAGTTATTTGATTTTTTTGCTTCTTCTTCTAATTCGTCAAAACTATAATTTGAAAAGTTGTTTTTTCTAATTTCTTGTAAAATCCATAAGCCCATAATATTTTTAAGAAAACGATTTGTATTTGCATAACCATATTCATTTGTATAGTTATTTTTTTGAGCAATATTATTATTTATAAAGTGTTTCAATTCCATTCCTAAAAGTGACCAAGTTCCACTACTTAAAAATGCCCAGTTTTCTCCAAAACCGGGAGTAGAAGCGACGGCAGAAGCAGTATCATGAGAAGCAACTGAAATTAGAGTACATTCTGGAAGATCAAATTTAGGAAATTTTTCTTTTTTTAAATTACCTAATTTGGTTCCGGGTTCAACAAGTTTAGGAAACTGAGAATTTTTAATGGATAAAATTTTTAGTAAATCAGGATCCCAATTCTTAGTTTCAATATTTAATAATTGAGTTGTGGAAGCATTAGTTAATTCAGTTACCGCAATATCTGTAAGATAGTATGCTAAATAATCAGGCATCAATAGAATATTATTTGTATTTTCAAGTAAATATGCATTATCTTTATATAATTGGTACAATGTGTTAAAAGGCATGAATTGAATTCCTGTTTTAACATATATTTTTTCTTTTGAAATCATGTTTGAAAATTCATCAATTAACTTATTTGATGAAAAATTTCTATAAGATAATACTTCTCTTAGTTTATTACCAGTATCATCTGTAAGAACGTAGTCAACACCCCATGTATCTATACCAAGATAACATTTTTCATAACCAGATTGTTTAACTTTTTGAAGACCTATTAGCAGTTCATTTGATAGGTAATCTATATTCCAATAAAATCTGTTGTTTTTTTCTTCAATGTTGTTTGAAAATCGATGGACTTCTTGAAATGTTATTGTATTGTCAGTCTTATTTCCTATTAGTATTCTTCCACTAGATGCACCTAAGTCAACAGCAACATAAATCAATGATTGATCACTCCTTACCATATTAAGCCAGAATCAAAAAATAAACTGGTCAACTTTTTTTGAAAATTCGTTAAACCATCGGTATTTTCAGAAAAAAATTGTCTTATGAAATTTTTGATTATGCCTAAGATAAAGAAAGAATGTGATTTTATTTTTTAAGTTGTTCTAAAATATTAATTTTGGTTTTTATAATTGATAAAAATCACTAATTTTTTTTATAGAACTTATTTTATTATTCATGTCTTTTATCAAAACTTCTGAATTTACCATTTCTCTTTCATCAAGAATTATAGTGAATTTTGAATTTTTCATATTTGAATTTGAAAGAATTTTTTTCATTTTATTTTTTGAAGTATCAGAATAAACAGTTAAACCTTTATTTCTTAGTGAAGTTGCTATCTTAAGCGATTCATTTACATATTCTGATGATGAAAAACCTATATAATAATCGATTTGTGATTTTTCTTTTCCCCACAATTGTTTCTCATCAATTAAATCAGCAAGAACAACATCTCCAAATCCAAATCCTACAGCTGGAATGCTTTTTTCTCCTAGAATATCAAATAAAGTATCATATCTGCCACCACCTAGTAAAGCTCTACTATTTCGATCAATATCAAATCCTTCAAAAACTATTCCAGTATAATAACTTAAACCTCTAACAATAGAAATATCATAATGTACATTTTCTTCTATACCAAAAGATTTCAAAAATTCATTAAACTCCAAAATATTTAAAACACCTTTTGAATCTCCCAAAATATTTTTAATTTCATTAAAATCTTTTATTTCTAGTAGATTTATAATATTATCAATTTTTAGAGAATCTAAACCGTCCTCTTTTAACATAGATTTTAAAACATCATTTGATACTTTACCTTTTTTGTCTAGTACTAAAAAAGCTGTTTTCATTTCATTTTCTGTTAAATCTAAATTTAAGAAAAGCTCTTGCATTATTTGTCTGCTATTGTATTTTATAATAAAGTCTTTTTTTGTCAGACCAAATTTGTTTAATGCCTTTATAGAAACAGCTATAAGTTCAGCTTCAGCTATAGAACTTTCAACTCCAATTATATCTGAATTCCATTGATAATGTTCTCTTTTTCTTCCTTTACTCATTCTTTCATACCTAAAACATTGTGGAATAGAGAACCACTTCAATGGCATTTTTAATTGTTTATTTGTAATAACTAATCTAGCTAGCGATGGTGTCATTTCGGCTCTTAATGCTAAATTTCTCCCTGATTTATCTTGAAAATTATAAATTTGATCTGACACTTCTTCACCAGATTTTCTTTCTAAGAGTTCTAATGATTCAACAATTGGTGTATCATATTGCCTGAATCCAAATTCATGAGACACACTCTTCCATGTTTCAAATATATAATTTAGTTTTTCATAATCATCAGGATAAAAATCCCTCATTCCTCTCACTGGAGAATAATTCATTTTTTTCAACCCCTATTCGTTATTGCATTTAAATTTCTCATAATTTTTATTTTGTAATTATATCATCCTATTTTTTAATAAACAAGTAATATACCGATATATCGGTTGTATCTTACAAAGGTTTAATTAAAAATGATAAATAAATTTAATTTGAATAAAATAAAATAATAAAAACTCTTATAATATTTTGATATAAGAGTTTTTATTATTTAGGCTCTCCTTAACCTAAAAATATTTTAGGAAACCTGGAAATAGTTGTATGTTTTTTTGATATCTTTTAGTTGAAACTATTAACAGTTATTATTACAATTTGATAAATTTGAAAATTTATTATAATTAATTGATCTTTTTAATGCTTCTACTGCATAGAATAAATTATTTATTTGTGCTACTTTTAATACTTTCATCTCTGAGTAGCCTAAAAATAATACTAATTCACTTTCTTTTTTTGAAGCTGCTTCTATAGCTACTTTAATATTTAGCGCTTCTTTGTGTAATTTATTTTTCTTTAATTCGTGTTTTAATATCTCTAATTCTTTAACAAGTTTACTTTTATCTATTCCGTTGAAAATCTGCTCTTTCATAAATAAACTCCTCATCTAACAAGCTTATTAATTTTAAAACTAAATTAATGATAAACTTGTTTTATTTTGTAATACATAATAAAAAAACTAGTTATTACTATTATACCATTTTATTGGCTAACTGCTTTTTCTAATTTTTAAATTTTGATTTCTTTCAAGAGCAGTTTCTGTTATTTTAATAATTGTTTCATGGTATGTCATATTGTTATTTAGATAACATGCCCTTGGAAAATAACTGGAATCATCTTGTTTAAATCGTTTTGTCATACCAGGTACCAGATTTGCTTCTAAAAAATATGGATTATTATCTTTATCCATTAAAATATCTATTCTTCCATAATCTCTTGCTCCTAGAGCTATAAATGAATTTTTTGCAATAAAAGTAATATGTTTTAATATATCATTATTGGTGATTTTAACTACAGACTCTTTGTTTTCAGATTTTGCGCTATATCCCAATATTCTATTTAAAGGATTTTTATCTGGAATGATTAATTCCACAGGCATTATATTAAAAGTGCCATTGTCAGATTCAATTATTGAAACAGTAAATTCTCTACCTATAATGTATTTCTCAACCATTGAAGGCTGGTTATATAATTTATAGATACTATCAACTTTTTTTTGATATGATTTAAAATCATATACAACAGAATCTTTATCAATGCCATTTCCATCACCTTCGTGTAGTGGTTTTACGAATAAAGGAAATGGTATAGGTAAGTTGTTTTTAGTTAAACTTGAATTAGAAATAAAATAAGGTGCTGTTTTTATGCCAAAATTAGATATTGTTTTTTTAGCTAAACTTTTATCATACTCAAGTAGTATAGCTTCTTTACCAGAGCCTGTATAATTTATATTAGCTTTTTCCATAAAATCAGATATCCATATTTTGTGTTTTTTGATTTTGTCGAAAACCACATATTTTATACCAGTAAATATTAAATCAGGTTTTCTAGAAGCTATGTTTTCTAAATCACCTTCATTTCTAACTATATTGAAATTAACATAAGAGTATTCTTTTGATAAACAATTAAAAACACTCTTACAATTTTCAATTGAGCCAAACCCCATTAGTGCAAGACTATCAATATCTGTTGCAATAAATTCAATATGTACATCTTTTTTCATTGTTATTATCCTTCTTTCTTAGAATTATTAGAGGTAAATACTATTTTGTGGAAGGAATAATCAAATAAAAAACAATGTGCCTTAAAATAAATTAATAAAAGTTTTATCAATTTATTTTAAGGCACATCGCCTAATAAAAAATTTATCTACTTATATTATATACTATGTTTAATTATATGGCAAAAGTTATGCAAACTATAATTGGAATATCTAAAAATCAATAATACTTTGATTTGTGTTTGTTTTAAATTTTCATATTTGAAAAAGTAATTACACATATTTATTCGAAATTGAAAGAATCTATTAAATAATTAGTTTTATTCTCAATTAGGAGATCTAAAGAATGATTATGTAGTTGACAAATATTGATCTTAGGACTATAATTATTTTAGCATATTAGAAAATTATAATATGCTAAAATACGAGGTGATATTATGTCTTATAAAAAAAATCAGTTGATAGCATATGTATTTAAAGCTTTAGCACACCCTACAAGAATAAAAATTATTAACCTTTTAAAGAATGGACCTATATGTGTTTGTGATATTTTACCTCAATTAGATTCTGAACAATCTAATACTTCACAACATTTATCAGTTTTAAAGAACCAAGGTATTGTAGAAAGTAAAAAGGAAGGTTCTAAGGTAATTTATTCGATTATAAACAAAGAAGTTTATGAGATGATTGAATTGGCTGAAAAAATTGTACTGATAAAAATAGAAGAAATAAAGAATTCTTTATAGAATTTAAAGTAATGGTAGTAACTAATAATAGATGGGAGGGATTTTTTTTGAATATATTTAGAATTATAAATGATCAAATACTTAAAATGGAATGGTTAAGTAATATAATAAAAAATTTTGTAGAAGATATATTAAAACTTGATATGAATAATAAATTAGGAGGTAGTATACATTTTTTTATTTATGATGTAATAAAAATTTTTATATTACTTATTGTACTTATTTTTTCTATTTCATATGTACAAAGTTTTTTTCCTCCTGAAAGAACAAGAAAAATACTGGGTAAATATAACGGATTCAATGCAAATTTGATAGGAGCTCTTTTGGGGACTGTTACACCTTTTTGTTCATGTTCGTCTATACCTTTATTTATTGGATTTACAAGCGCAGGTCTTCCAATAGGCGTTACATTTTCCTTTTTAATATCATCACCTCTTGTTGATTTAGCGTCAGTATTGCTTCTTGCAAGTATTTTTAATTGGAAAATTGCTTTTTCTTATGTCTTATTGGGTATTGTACTAGCAGTTATCGGTGGAACTATTATAAGTAAAATGAAGCTGGAAAATTATGTTGAAAAGTTCGTGTTTGAAAACAAAATGAATGAAACAGGTATACAAAAACAATCTGTAAAAGATAGAATAGTTTTCTCTAAAGATCAGGTTTTAAGTATTATAAAAAAGGTTTGGATATATATACTTATAGGAGTTGGAATTGGAGCATTAATACATAATTGGGTTCCAGAAGAAATTATATCAATTGTACTTGGACAAGATAAATGGTATTCAGTATTTATTGCAACTTTAGTAGGTGTTCCTATGTATGCAGATATTTTTGGAACACTTCCCATTGCAGAGGCTCTTGTAGCAAAGAATGTTGGAATAGGAACAGCATTAGCTTTTATGATGAGTGTTACAGCTTTATCCTTGCCTTCTATGGTAATGTTAAAAAAAGTTGTTAAAACAAAATTATTAATTATTTTTGCAGTTATAGTGATTATAGGAATTATTATAACAGGTACTATCTTTAATCTTTTTGGTAGCATTTTAATTTAAAATAAAAAGGAGTGTTGGAAATGGTAATAAAGATATTGGGTTCAGGTTGTAAAAATTGTATTACTTTAGGTGAAAGTACAAAGAGGGCTTTAGAGGAAGCAAATATGGAGGCTGAGATTGTAAAAGTAACTGATTTTAAAGATATTATGGCCTATGGTGTTATGTCTACACCAGCTTTGGTAGTAGACGAAAAAGTACTTTCTTATGGGAAGGTATTAAAACCAAAAGAAATTATAAAATTATTGGAAAAAAATAAATAAATCTTTACATTTGGAGTTTGATTAAGGCATAATCAAAAATTTCATAAGACAATTTTTTTCTGAAAATATCGATGCTTTAACGAATTTTCAAAAAAAGTTGACTAGTTTATTTTTTGATT
>JBDMZA010000013.1:0-6962 GCA_039770155.1 Clostridiales bacterium | reverse complement strand
ATGTTTTAAACAAAATCAAAAAATAAACTAGTCAACTTTTTTTTAAAATTCGTTAAACCATCGATATTTTTAGAAAAAAATTGTCTTATGAAATTTTTTATTATGCCTTATATCTCAAATTTATATTATAACATTTTAATAATAGTACTAAAAAAAACAACTAAAAAGAATCCTTATGAATAACTAAAAAAATAATATCATCTTTATTTTTTATTATCACTTAAAGGATTCTTTATTTTTTATAAACTATTTTTTATAAACTATTTTTTATTAAGTTCTTTTTCAAGTTCTTTATCAAGTTCTTTATCTTTTTCCTTTTCACCATCTTTATCATCTTGTGCAATATTAATGTCTATATTAATTACTTTTGAAGGATCATTTGGATCTAAAATCAATGGAATACAAATAATCCTAACTTTATTCGAAGAAATTTGCATGTTATCTCCCATAACAAATGAAGGTGGAGTAATTTCAACATTCACTCCTGTTTTTTCCAATATTGTAGCTGTGTTTCCAAGAATCATATTTGTCAGTTCTGATATTGCGCTTTTACCAATTTCATCCAAGTCCTTTAGATCAATTCCGCCCATCATAATAGAAGCAATGTATATAGCAACGCTCTTACTCATACAAAAAACTGCTTGTCCTCTAATTCTTCCAGTTAAGCCAACAATAATCATTGCGCTATCACCCATATATGGTGATGATTTCAGATAAACCTTGCCCAATTTAACATCGATTCCAAGCATCATTTTTAATACCGATTGGCTAGCTTCTATAAAAGGATTTATATACTCAATATTCATCAGCTATCCCTACCTTTAATATTAATATATACACTTATACAATACTGGATTATAAAACTTTGAGTTAGCATTTAGGAGAACCTAAAAAATAATACCAAATTCTTTTCATCTGAAGTTCACTTAATCTTAGAACAACTAAAATCATTTGATTCATTATTTTAAAATGTTGATTTATTTTTTGGCTATCCCTTAATGAAATAATTAGTGCCTATATTTTTGAACAAACAAATATAATTTAAACATATTTTATTTAGTTACTAGTATACTTCTATAACAATATGCTAAAATCCTTCTTATTATTACATTTTTTTTATTTTAAAATATTTACATCTTTTTCAGTAGAAAATATTACTTGGATTCAACTAATAATACTAATTCATCAATTGATTGACTTTCATCCTCACCATCTGCAATTATTCTTATACTTTCTCCGGAAGAAACTGCCAATGACATAATTCCCATTATACTTTTAGCATTTACTTTCTTACCCTCACAGGCTACCCAAATTGATGAAGTAAACTTACTTGCAGTTTGTACAAATATTGCAGCCAATCTCGCATGTAAGCCTTCAGTGTTTTTAATGATGACAGATTTTTCCAACATCTATATGTCCCCTTTCTTCTCTCTACATTCATTAGCTATTCTATCAAGCTTTAATAATCTATGATTAACCCCCGATTTACCTAATGGAGGATTAAACTGTTGTCCAAGTTCTTTTAAGTTAAATTCTGCATATTCTAATCTTAGTTCAGCAGCTTCTCTTAAATTTTTAGTAAGTTTATTAAAACCAATGTTATCTCTTATATATCTTATATTTTCTATTTGTCTTAATGAAGCTTCAACTGTTTTACTTAAATTAGCCGTTTCACAATTTACAATTCTATTTACATTATTTCTAACATCTTTTAAGATTCTAATATTCTCAAATTCCATTAATGATTTATGTGCTCCAATTATGTTAAAAAAATCAACTATATTCTCTCCTTCTTTTAAATACACAATATAATAACTCTTCCTTCTTATAACTTTTGAATTTATATTAAATGAATTTATAATTGAACTTAATTCCTTGGCTTTTTTTAAATCATTACTAGTTATTTCTAAGTGATATGTTTTTTCAGGATCACTTACTGAACCAGCTGAAAGAAAAGCACCTCTTAAATATGATTTTTTACAACATATAGCATCCTTTTCAATACTTAAAAATTTCATGGATAAATTATTGTAAAGATATAAATCTTTAATTAGTTTTTCATTTTTTTTTAAAATATTTATTTCAATCATATAGATTATATGCTTTTTCAACCTAATATTTCTTCTTATTGTTACTTTTGGATTTATATTACATACATTCTTAGATACTGAAAAAAGTTTTCTTGCAAAACTTGCATTTTCAGTTGTAATTTTGATTATAATAATACCATTTTCTTCTCTAATCAAACTACCGTTATTTATTACACCAATTAATTCAAACATTAAGCAACACTGTTTTAAAGCATCAATCCTACATAATTCATTCTTTACAATAGATGAGAACGACAAATCCTTCACCTACCTAATAAATTTTAATTAATAATATAGGGTAAAATATTTATATATACACGAAAAAACTTATTTCTGTGCTATCCATTGTAAGAATTAAATATAATACACATATTTCAGTAAGTTATAACCAAAAAATAAACTAGTCAACTTTTTTAAAAGTTCATTAAACTATTGATATTTTCAAAAAATTGTCTTATGAAATTTTTGATTGTACCTAATCTAAAATAATGATTTATTTTCTGGATATCACTTTGTATCGAAATTCACCTGTTTTACAATATACCATAATAAACTTTATTTTGCAATTGTTCTAATTAAAGAATTAAAGAATTAAAGATATAAAAAAAATAAATCCTAACTCTGAAGATTTATTTTTTATATTCTTTACTATTTTTTTTAGTTTTATTCTTTATTTTCATTCTTTTTTGCATTTTTTTCAATCTATCCCTTATATAATAATTATCTATTGCCCTTTTTGAATCTTTCAATATAATTTTATTTAATATTAACTCAATAATTATTTCACTTAGTTTATAATAATTATGTCTTGCCAAGTCATTTTCAATACTTAATAAATCTCCTTCTATTATTTTAATCCCAAGATTCTCAACATTTTTCTTATTAACTTTTACAGGAATAGAATTTTTATTTTTATATTTTTCTATTAATTCATTTGGTAATTCTTTTTTATTAACTATACAATAGTCCAAAATACCTTCATAAGAATGATCTTCAAGAGCTTTAATATGATCATACAAAGTAAATCCATCTGTTTCACTATTTTGTGTCATAATATTTGAAATATATATTTTTACAGCTTTGCTTTTATCAATTGAACTGCAAACACCTTTAACCAATAAATTAGGAATAATACTAGTATAAAGACTTCCAGGCCCCATTATTATAACATCTGCCTCACTTATTGATTCTAAAGCTTCGGGTAACGCAACTACATTTGAATGGTTTAAAGAAATTTTTTTAATCTTACCAGGATGAAAATCATTATGACATCCGATTTTTGATTCACCTTCAATTTCATATCCATCATCTAATTTTGCCTTTAACTCAACATCTTCTAAAGTTACAGGTAATACTTTTCCAGTTACAGCTAAAACATCACTAACTTTTTTTACAGCTTCTTCAAAACTATCAGATATGCCATTCATAGCAGCTAAAAATAAATTACCAAAACTTTGCCCTTTTAGCATTCCTTCTTCAAACCGATATTGTAAAAGTTGTTCCAAAATTGGTTCAGTATCTGCAAGGGCTAAAATACAATTTCTAATATCTCCTGGAGGCAGCATGCCCAAATCTTCTCTCAAAGCACCTGAACCTCCACCATCATCTGCAACTGTTACAATAGCTGTTAAATTTGAACTATAATTTTTAAGTCCTCTCAATAATGTAGATAGTCCTGTTCCACCACCAATTACAAGTATTTTTGGTCCCTTAATCAAAATTCTTTTTTCAATCAACATATCGCTTAATCTATTTGAATCAAGAGATAATTTAAATCCTGAATTAATTTTAATTGCATCAATTACTGTCTTCGTAGAATTTATTACAGAAATAAAGAGCATGCAAATACCAATTATAACCATAAAAATAGAGCCTATTTTTTCAAGATTACTTTTTTCGACTTCTCTTAAAATGTATGAAAATCCAAAGCTAATCGACATAATACCAAATGCACTTATTACTATCCATCTTTTCAATTTAATTCCAGGTCTTATCCAGTCAGAAAATTTCATTTATCAAGACTCCTAAAAAACTTTACTTTTTTTTATGATCCTTTTCTATATCCCTATGCTCAATATTTATACTATTATTTTTACCAAGCATCTTATACAACTCATGTGATATAGCAACTGATCTGTGTCTACCTCCAGTACATCCTATACTTATTATTAATTGACTTTTACCTTCTTTTATATAATTTAATATTAGAAAATTTAATAATTCGAAGGTTTTATTTACAAATTCCTTTGTTTCATCTTTTCCCATAACAAATTTTTTAACATCATTGTCTAACCCAGTTTGATACCTCATTTCTTCTATATAATATGGATTAGATATAAATCTCACATCAAAAACTAAATCACTATCTATAGGAATTCCATATTTAAAACCAAAAGAAAGTATTGTAATACTCAAAAATTCTTCTTTCTTACCATTCAAAAATATATTATGAATTCTATCTCTCAACATTCTAGGTGTAAATTTCGAAGTATTAATTATATTATTTGAATTTTCTCTTAAGTCCTTTAATTTTACTCTTTCTTTTTTTATCCCATCAATAATTCTACCATCTGGTGCCAAAGGATGATTTCTTCTTGCTTCTTTAAAACGTTTTATTAAAACATCATCATTTGCATCAAGAAATAATATTTCATAAGTAATTTCCTTATATTTAAGTTCATCAAGTGCTGGAAAAAGATCCTTCAAAAAATCTTCCCCTCTAATATCTACAACCATTGCAATTTTGTCCATCTTGCCTTTAGCTTTTATGCAAATCTCGGTAAATTTTGGTATTAAGGAAGATGGTAAATTATCCACACAAAAATATCCTAAATCCTCCAGATAATTTGTTGTCAGGCTTTTACCAGCTCCTGAAAGTCCCGTTATTATTATTAATTTCATATATTATCACCTTAATTTCTTCATTTTTCTCCTATCAGTCTAACTTCTGTTTCTAAATTTACATTAAATTTAGATTTAACAGTTTTTTGAATATATTCTATTAACTCCATTACATCCTTTGCTGTAGCTAATCCTGTATTTACAATAAAACCACAATGTTTTTCTGAAACTTGTGCTCCTCCTATCTTATAGCCTCTTAATCCTGAATCCTGAATTAACTTGCCTGCAAAATATCCTTCCGGTCTTTTAAAAACACTACCAGCACTTGGCATTTCAAGAGGCTGCTTATCTTTTCTTTTAAAATCCAATTTATCCATAACTTCTTTAATATTTTCTTTGTTTTTCGAATTCAAACGAATTTTAGTGGAAACTACAATTGCCTTCTCCTTTTGAATTATACTTGTTCGATAGCCAAATTCATGCTCATCTCCACTAACTTCTTTAATTTCACCATTTCTTTTTACATATTGTGTTTCAACTACAACATTTTTCATCTCTCCACCATATGCTCCCGCATTCATCGCCACAGCCCCACCTAATGTCCCAGGAATTCCCGAAGCAAATTCCAATCCACTCAATGAATTTCTATATGCAATTTTTGATAAAGTAGATAATAAAATACCTGAACTGGCACTAATTTCATTTTCATTAACTTCATAGTTTGCTATATTTTTAAACAGTTTTATAACAACACCTCTAATTCCCTTATCACTGACAACTAAATTAGTACCATTTCCCATAGTCATAAAAGGAATGTCCTCTTTATTACATATATTAATAATTTCAGAAACATGTCTAGCTTCCTTTGGAAAAAGCATTATATCTACAGGTCCACCTATTTTAAAAGATGTATGTTTCTTCATTGGCTCATTCATTAGTATGTTTTCTTTTCCAACTATTTTTTCAAATCCTTTTTCCACTTTGTTAAACAATAAGAACCACTCCTTTTTATATAATACATAAGGTAGAATCAAAAAATAAACTAGTCAACTTTTTTTGAAAATTCGTTAAACCATCGATATTTTCAGAAAAAAATAATCCAGTATAATTTTTCATACTGTACTAAATACTATTATACTGATATTTTTTTATTCTTTTATTTCTTTTTGATAAATAATTTTCCATTGAATTCTTAGAAAAACATAATAATAAATTACTATCTATATCAACATCATTTATCATTTCTATTAATTTATTAAAATTTCCCACATCAGCACTAAAATGAGCATCACTTGAACATACAATCTCTACTTCATGCTTTTTACATAATTTTAAAATTTCTAAACAATTATTTTCACTACCTGGTCTGGCTTTAAAAGAGTGATTGTTCATTTCAACAGGTTTTTCATATTCTTTACATGCTAATACAAATTTTTCAATATCTATTTGAAATCTTGGATTTCCTGGATGCCCTATAACATCAATATATGGATTTTTCAAAGCATTTATAACAGCTTCTGTATGTTCAGCAACTGATGATGGTTTAATACAAATATCATGAAAACTTGCAATAACATAGTCAAGTTTTTTAGATACCTTTTCATTTATATCAATATTTCCCTTATAATCAATTATATTTGCTTCTACACCTGCCAGAACTCTCACATCATTTATTTTTCTTGAAACTAAATGTAAATTTCTAAAATAAATATCATTTGGAGCTCCAGGAATTGAACTTGCATGATCTGCAATCACAATAATTTCAAAATTTTTCTTTTTGGCAGCAATAGTCATTTCTTCAATACTACTATATCCATGTCCACTTGCTATAGTATGTGTGTGTGCATCAACTTTAAAATTCAAATTATAACCTCCTACAAATTAGTATTTATCATATCCTTCTCTGTTAATTTCTCCCATTACTCTTTCATTTAACACTTGAGCTGCATTATAACCCATTTTCTTTTGTCTGTTATTCATTGCAGCAACTTCAATTACAATAGCTAAATTCCTTCCTGGTCTTACTGGTAT
>JBDMZA010000012.1:0-3124 GCA_039770155.1 Clostridiales bacterium | reverse complement strand
AGAAATATATTTCTTGAAACACCTATTAGTTATTAGTAGAGTCTTTAAAAGACTATTGAACTTTTATAAATATAATTTATTTAACCAAAGGATATAATTAACACTTGTAAATATGTTTAATAAATTTACCAATATTTATTTTATTACGAATGCATTTACTATTTATTTACAAATACATTTTTTGCTTACAGTCTTAAAGGCTTCTATTTTCAGTATATTTTGCTTAAGTTGACGCATATGATTATAATATCAAAAATTATTATAAAAATTAAATTTATTTTTATATTTTATAAGAAAGATAGTAGTTATAATACAATAAATATGATATATTATAACTTCATAAATATTCAGATATAATTATTGAAGTCAACAAATCGACAAGTTTCCCATTTGGTTATAATTTGAATTTAAAGAGAAAAAAACTCTTATAAATATTGAATAATATTATGGAACAGTATATAATATTATCAATTACAAATATAAAGAGAAAAAATCTCTAATGTTGAGAGGTGGTTTTATGTTAATAAGATTTTCAGTAGAAAATTTTAAATCATTTAATAACAAGCAAGAGTTAGTTTTGATACCTTCTAAAAGGTTAAAGAAAAATAAAGAACATATAATTGATTTAGATAATGCTTCTGTATTAAGAAATGCTACTATTTATGGAGCGAATGCTTCAGGCAAGACAACCTTAGTAGAAGCTATTAGTATGTCTAAATTTATTATAACAAATAAGATACCAATTGAAGCAAGCAAAATGTTTTGTAGGAATTTTTCTGAGAATGGTAATAAAAATACAAGATTTGAATTTGATTTTTACAAAAATAACTCATATTATGCATATGGTTTTAATGTGAACATGACAGAAATGAAAGTAGTTTCTGAATGGTTATATAAGTTATTACCAGATAAAAATAAGGAAATTATGTTATTTGAGAGAGAAATTGATATAAAGAGAATTGATTTAGGGGATAGTATTGATTTAGATGAAACAGAAAAAATGAAATTTATGACATATAAGATTGATTTTGAGGAGAATAATAAAGAACTATTTCTTAAAGAAATGAATAGGCAAAAAAAAATAGGGTCAAATTCAAGATTACGATTTTTTAAAGATGTATATGAGTGGTTTGAGGAAGATTTGATAACGATTTTACCTGACCAACCAATAACAAGTTTTGAGTATTTTTATGGTGATAATGGTCATAATAAAATAAATCAGTTAATAGAAGTTTTTGATACGGGAATTTCAAAAGTTAAAGTTGATAAAATTTCTTTTGCAGATTTAAAAAATAAGTTACCAAGAGAATTAGCTGAAAAAATTATTTCTACATTTAAAAAGAAACTTGATGAGTCAGATAAAGAAAGAAAAGCAATGTTATCTCTTAGGACAAAAGAAGCATTTTATAATTTAGAAGGAGTGATAGGGGAAGAACCTACAATTACAACTATTATGCTTGAACATGGAAATGCTTTTGGTGATTTTGAATTTTCTGAAGAGTCAGATGGGACACGAAGATTATTTGATTTATTAGATATTTTAATAAGTGATGAGAAGAATAAGGTATATATAATAGATGAATTAGAACGAAGTTTACATCCAAAATTAACTTATAAATTTGTAGAATTATTTTTTGATATTTTAAAAAATAATAATATCCAGTTGATATTTACTACACATGAGTCAACTATTATGGATCAAAATTTGTTAAGAAGAGATGAAATTTGGTTTGTTGAACGTAATAGAGAAAATGTATCTAGATTGTATTCTCTTGATAGGTTCAAAGAAAGATATGATAAAAAATTAAGTAAAGCTTATCTTGAAGGGAGGTATGGTGCCATTCCTATTTTAAAAAGTTTATTGATAAAGGTTGGTGAAATTTAATGGCACCTTTACGGGAATTTAGATCATTGGATAGAAGATATGAAAATGATACTGAGGTCAATTTATTAAGAAGGTTTTATTTAATTTTTGAAGGTGTAAATACCGAAAAGAAATATTTTTATGGAATTGATTCATATAGAAAAGAGATAGGAATAAATTCATTGATTGAAATTGTTATTTTGAATAAAGAAGATGAAATACGTAATTATAGTAATCCTAAGAAATTATTGGAATTAATAAATTTGAAAAAAGATGAGTTAAAAAAAGATGATAAATATGATGATGAAATAGATAGATTTGTTATTGTGTTCGATAGAGATAGCTTTGAAGTAGAAGAGAGTTATTTAAAGTTTATTGATAAGGCATGTCAAGAAAATATAATTGCGGTAACAAGTCCCTGTTTTGAAATTTGGTTACTTTTACATTATGAAGAGGTTTTAGAAAAATATATCTATCCAAACAAAATTAAAATAATTGAAAATAAAAAAGTAAGTAGTACACATTCGTATATAAGTAAATTGTGTTCAGATATTTCGGGTGTGAATCCTAAGAATAATGTTAATTTTTCTAAGATTAGAAATGATATTAATATGGCGATAGAGCAGGAAAAATCTATTGTTCAGAATCCTAAAATAATGTTTGGTGATATTGGCTCAAATATAGGAATTTTAATTGAAGATATGAAGAAAGATCCTAGAAATAGTTTTTGAACTAATATATTGTGCAATAAATCAGAAAATAAATGTTTTAAATATAAAATAAGATATAAGTTATATTTTGATATTATTCAAAAAATAATTTGATGATTGGAATACTTATTAACTGGCAATCAACTGGCGGATTTTATAAAATATATGAAAAATATAAAAATTTTTGCTTGATATAAAATGATGTAAAATTATTACATTTTTAAAATCCCTGTATTAGTAAGATTCAAAATTATAATGGAGTAATAATATTTAAAAATATCTATTGGCATTAAATCTCATAACCCGAATGTCGGTGGTTCAAATCTATCCTCCGCAATACTGATTATCAGGGGAGTTTCAAGTTTTAACTTGAAACTCTTTTTTGTTGTATTCCGCCTGTCCACTTCAAAAAGTCAATCTGTATATATTATATACCAATTTATCCTTTATTTCTAATTTTCCCAATTTCAATTTTTCATATATAATTATGATTATTAATAAAATTTCTTGGAGTAATATAAAATGATAAATTTTAATGCAATTATTTTTT
>JBDMZA010000011.1:0-4127 GCA_039770155.1 Clostridiales bacterium | reverse complement strand
AGTCTATTATAATTACAACAATTTTATAGAGAATTATTGATGAAAATTAAATAATTATATTAATTACTATAGTTAGATGTAAAATTTTTTTATTATTGGACGATATAAGCTTTATAAAATATTTTTATTGAGCGATGTATAAATTTAGAAGTTATGAACGTAGCATGGAGGTTTTTAATAGTGTTAAAAAACAGAAAGAGATTGAAGATTATTCCTCTGGGTGGTTTAGAGGAGATAGGCAAAAACATTACGGTTTTCGAATATGGAGGAGATATAATTGTTGTAGATTGTGGCTTAGCGTTTCCAGAAGACGAAATGCTTGGAATTGATTTAGTTATACCAGATGTGACTTACCTCATTAAAAACAAAGAGAAAGTAAAAGGAATTATAATTACTCATGGACATGAAGATCATATTGGTGCTTTGCCATATATTTTAAAAGAAATTAATGTTCCTGTGTATGGAACTAAATTATCTCTTGGATTAGTAGAATATAAGTTGGAAGAGCATAAAATGTTAAATGATGTTAAATTAAAAAGAGTTGTACCTGGAGCGGTTATTCAACTTGGATCCTTTAAAGTTGAATTTATAAGAACCACACACAGTATAGCTGATTCAGTTGCGGTTGCTATACATTCTCAAGTTGGAGTTATAGTACATACATCAGACTATAAAATTGATTATACTCCAATTGAAGGAAATCCTATGGACTTATCCAGATTTGCTGAATTAGGTAAAAACGGAGTATTATTATTGATGTGTGATAGTACAAATGTTGAACGAGAAGGATATACCATGTCAGAACGGACTGTGGGAGAGGCATTTGAAGAAATTTTTAGAAAAGCTAAAAGTAGAATTTTAGTAGCCACTTTTGCATCTAATGTGCATAGAGTTCAACAAATTATAAATGCAGCTGTAAAATTTAACAGAAAAGTAGCTATATGTGGAAGAAGTATGGTTAATGTTGTGAGAGTATCTATGGAACTTGGATATCTAAATGTTCCTGAAGGTGTTATTGTGGAACTTGATCAAATAAACAAGGTAAGACCTGATAAGATAGTAATAATAACAACAGGAAGTCAAGGAGAACCAATGTCTGCTTTATCTAGAATGGCTTCTTCAGATCATAAAAAGGTTGAAATAGTTCCAAATGATTTAGTTATAATTTCAGCAACACCCATTCCTGGAAATGAAAAATTTGTTTCTAAAGTGATAAATGAATTATTTAAAAAAGGTGCAGATGTTATATATGAATCATTAGCTGATATTCATGTATCAGGTCATGCATGTGTAGAAGAACTGAAACTTATACATAGACTTGTTAAGCCTAAGTTTTTTATGCCAGTACATGGTGAATATAGACATTTAAAACAACATGCAAATCTTGCGAATAAATTAGGTATGAAATCAAATAATATATTTATTATGGGAATTGGAAAAGTTCTAGAATTGACATCAGAAACAGCAAAAATTAATGGAAGTGTTTCATCAGGAAAAGTTTTAGTTGATGGATTGGGTGTAGGAGATGTAGGAAATATTGTTCTACGAGACAGAAAGCATTTGTCTCAGGATGGATTAATTGTTGTTGTTATAACAATTGAAGGTGTTAGTGGTAAAATTGTTGCAGGTCCTGATATAATTTCAAGAGGATTTGTTTATGTGAGGGAATCTGAAGATCTTATGGAAAATATGAGGATAGTTGTAAAAAAAGCATTGGAAAAGTGTGATGAGCATAAAAGATGTGATTGGTCAACTATTAAAGGTATAACAAAAGAAAGTTTGCGTAATTATATTTATGAAAAAACAAAAAGAAAACCAATGATATTGCCTATCATTATGGAAGTTTGATTTAAGATCGTATAAATTTGTTTGTAAAATCCTGACCAGATTTTTTATGGTCAGGGTTTTTATATCCTAAAACATATAAATCTGTTGATAATCTATCATAATAAGCTATTTTATTTATAGTACTATTACATGAATTGTAAAACTTAGAAAACTTTGTTGATGTAGGAATTATAGAATTATTCTTAATTCTAAGTAATAATTTTATACCATTATTGTTGAAGCCTAAAATTCTTGCATAAATAGGACTTTTTATATCTTGAAATAAATTGAAATCATTATAATTTACACCAATCATAATATTAAAAATAGTTCTTTGTAATCGAGAATATGTATATCTTTTTGATTTTGTATGTTTAATAACTTGATCAATTGAAGAAAATAAATTGGAATTCTTCTTAAACTTATTTTCAAGTCCTTCAGAAATATAAGGGATATTTTTTAACTCAGCACTTGAATATCTTCTTATAAGGGAAATTATTATATTATCGTAAAATTTTGTATTAACAGGACATAAATTATTTTCGAACTCTCTTTTAATAATAGATAATGATTTTTCAGGTATTGAGTTTTCAATTTTAATTAACTTTGAATCAATTGAAATAGTATTATCATTTAAAACCTTTCTTATCGAACTGGCACTTGAGAGAGCGCCGGATAATTTTTCGTCATTATACGAATTGCCTAATCTGGATATTGTAAAAGGCTTAATAGTGCTTTTTAGTTTTTTTAAAGCTTTTAAGTATTCTATTCCTAAAATATTATTTGGACTAGTTATTTCTTTACTGAGATTAATATTAAAAAATTCTGAAAGGGTTTTTTGTCTGGCAGAAGGATAAGAAATTCCCTTTGAAAGATGAAATTTTAATATTTTAGAAAATTTATTACTTTCATTTACTAAAATATCAGCAATTTTATTAAGAGTCTTTATATTTCCAGATTCACTTCCAAAACAAATAAAATCTACAATACCCAGAGAATCCAATATCTTTATCGCACTAAGTGAAAAATATTCTGCACTTGACATTGAAAATACGAAGGGGAGTTCAATTACTAAATCAATTTCATAGTTTAAAGCAACTTCAGTTCTTGCCCATTTATTTATTATTGCAGGTTCTCCTCTTTGAACAAAATTTCCACTCATAATACAAACTACATAATCTGATGAAGTAACTTCTTTAGCTTTTTTTATATGGTACAAATGACCTTTGTGAAAAGGATTATATTCAACTATAATTCCTAAAACTTTCATATTGCTAAACCCTTTCTTTAAAAATATTAATGAATTAATATTATATAATTCTTCTAAAGTAAATTCAAAGCACCATTTATCAAGAATAATATTAAAAGAATAATTGGTTGATGAATTAAATAAATAGTAAGTGAATGTTTTCCCATTAGGTTTAAAAAATTATTTTTTATTTGAAATTTAAATATAGAGACTTTTTCTTTGTAAAAAATTCTTCCAATATACATTCCTAAAAGGTAATAGCCAAACCATGGTATTAAAGGGAAGTAATCTGAAGAAATAAAGGAATCTGTTGTTATTCCAAAAGGAAATAAAAAAGGTATTGAGGTAGTTATGTTTTCAATTAATGTGCCGAAATAAATTATTATTATACCCGTTAGAAAAGAAAAAATAGGTTTAATTTTACTGAAAATAGATGAAATAATTATACTAAAAGCTAACAAATGTAATATTCCAAATAGTACATAGGAGTTAAGTATTGGTGAAAAAAGATAGGTAACTAGTGTTAAAATTAATGAAACTATTAATAATTTTATACCTCTTTTCACTTTGTTTTTGCTTAAAGTGGATGATATTCCTGAGACTAAAATAAAAACAAGAGCTATTTTACCGGCATAATAATTAACTCCTTCATTTACAGAAACAGGATAACTAAAAATGAATTCTAAATCAAAAACGATATGATAATAGATCATTATTATTAATGATAGACCTCTTAAAAAATCTAATTCCCAGATCCTTTTACTGTTCATTGTTTTCATCCTTTTAAGGCAATAGTTTATTATCTATACTTTAAACAATAATATAACATATTGTTAATACATTATCAATTTTAGAAGTAAGGGATAGCCAAAAAATAAACTCTAATTCTCGAGTATGAATTTGTGCGATTTAAGCGAACTTCAGACGAAAAGAATTCGGTATTATTTTTTAGGCTCTCCTAAGGCATAATCAAAAATTTCATAAGACAATTTTTTTCTGAAAATATCGATGGTTTAACGAATTTTCAAAAAAAGTTGACTAGTTTATTTTT
>JBDMZA010000010.1:0-9971 GCA_039770155.1 Clostridiales bacterium | reverse complement strand
ATATTTTCAGAAAAAAATTGTCTTATGAAATTTTTGATTATGCCTAAAATAAACTGTTATTTTTAGGTTGTCATAATTTGCGTATTTACTATATAGAGTAATGAATATTTTTAAGTAAAAATTATTAATAAAAATTTTAATTTGAAGCTATTTACTTTAATATGTTATTATTATAATGAATACTTTCTTGAAAAACTATTTTAAGAAATATACAATGTCCCAGTGGTCTAATGGAAAAGATTATGGATTCCGGTTCCATAGATGCGGGTTCGATTCCTGCCTGGGACATCAAATCTTTTGAGTTTTCCAAATTACATAGAAAGAAGTGATAATATGTCAAGAATTGTACTAAAATTTGGTGGATCATCAGTTGGTGATGAAAGTAATTTTTTTGATGAAACTCATTTATTAAAAGTTGCTTCAATTGTAAAAAAAGTTAAGGAAAAAGGCTATGAAGTAATAGTTGTAGTATCAGCAATGGCAGGATACACAAGAAAGTTAAAAAAAATGTGTATGGAAGTGGATACTAGAAATAATGATCTTGAAAGTGATTTAGTTTTAAGTTCTGGAGAGCAAATTTCAACAGGTTTACTTTCGAGAATTCTACAAAGTTCAAGATTTAATTTAAAAGCAAAGCCTTTTATGGGATGGCAATTGCCAATTATTACAAATAGTAAATTTGGAGAATCATTTATTAAAAGTATTGATAAAAGTAAGATTGATGAATGTTTAAAAAATGATATTATACCTGTTATAGCAGGTTTTCAAGGTGTTACAGAGAATGGAGTAATTACGACATTAGGGTTTGATGGCTCAGATACAAGCGCGGTAGCTATTGCCTCATCTGCAAAAGCGGATGTATGTCAGTTTTATAAAGATGTGAGGGGAATATATACAGCAAATCCAAGAAGAGTTAAAAAAGCTAAAAAATTAGATAAAATTTCATCCAGAGAAATGTATGTTTTATCTGAATTAGGTGCTAGAATTTTACATCCGAATTCTATGAAAACAGCCATAAAAAACGAATTGACGCTAAAAATAGTCCCAAACTTTATTGATGAAGAAGAAGGAACATTGATTGTAAATGAAGATTTTTGTGGTGATTTAGCTGGTGTAACTTATTATGAATATAATAGAAATAAAGTTACAATATCTGTAGTAGGTAAAATACTAGAAAAAACAGATGAAAATAAAATAATAAAAGAATTAAATCGAAATAAAATATTTACAGAAGTTATAAATACAGAATTTGATGATATGAGTATAACCGTTGAAATTGGTTGGGTAGAGCAACTTGATGTTGCCTTGAGTTCTATACACAGAATTTTTAATTTGGATTCAGATGAATTCTTAGATAAGGAAGCTTTTCAAGGAGAAGGTAAACAAATTTACAATGATCCAGCCTTTAAAGTTATTGAAGATATTAATAATTATTAGAAATAACTTTAAAATTGGGGAGGTAAATATATTTGTTTGGAAAAAGTATGTTTGTGGTATTTATAAAAATATTAATAAGGTATATGAAAAAAATAAATCTTGATTTCTGAATATGAGGTTTTTAATATGTTGAAAATGATTTTAGAAGATGCAAAGTTAATATCAAAAAGAGATCCAGCAGCAAAAAGTTTAATTGAAGTTATTCTTTTGTATCCAGGATTTCATGCAATTATATTACACAGAATAGCAAGTTATTTATATGAAAAAAAATTATTTTTAATTGCAAGATCAATATCTCAATTTGGAAGAATGATTACAGGAATAGAAATTCATCCAGGAGCTATTATAGGGAAAGGCTTGTTTATAGATCACGGAATGGGTGTAGTAATTGGTGAAACAGCAGAAGTGGGAGATAATTGTACAATTTATCATAATGTTACTTTAGGAGGAACAGGAAAGGACAAAGGAAAACGCCATCCTACTATTGGGAATAATGTTTTAATTAGTACAGGTGCTAAAATTCTAGGACCATTTAAGGTTGGGAATAATTCAAGAGTAGGTGCTAATTCAGTAGTTCTAAATGAGGTTGAAGAAAATTCAACAGTTGTAGGTGTACCTGGAAGGATGGTTAAAAAGGGAGATAAAAAAATAACTTCAATATCTTCAATTGAGTTGGATCAAATACATTTACAGGATCCAATATTTCAACAATTGTGTAAAATGAAATTGAGAATGGAAAAAATAGAAGAAAATTTAAATATTACGGAAAAAGAAAGTGATGATAAGGATTTTTTTTAAATAGAAGTGAAGTAATATGATTTTCAATACTTGGTTTTTATTCGACAAAATGTGAAAAAATTTTTACTTTATATTAATCATATGTTAAAATAGATTTGGAATAGGACAAATAAAATGGATCTTAGGGATATCCAAAAAATAAAACTTTAATTTTTGAGTGGGAATTCCCATGTTTTAAGCGAATTCTATACGAAAAGAATTTGATATTATTTTTTAGGATATATTATAATTAAATATACCTTGTTCTGATAGTAATTTTTCTTGGAGTCTAATAAATATTTATTAGATATTCCATATGAAGTAAATAGCTTTAGGCAGAATCTAAAAATAAACTAGTCAAGTTTTTTTGAAAATTCGTTAATAGGCTCTCCTAAACTTAAAATCAATAAAAGATATAGCTATTTATTTAGATTTGATTTTGTAATAATTTTTTTAAAACAATTTTAAGAATAAGTTTATTGTAGAAGAATTATACAAATATTATGATAAAATATCAGTTTAAGGTGTGATAGATATGAAAGTATTAGTTGTTGATGATGCTTTGTTTACAAGAAAAGTTTTATCAAAGAAATTGTCAAACTTAGGACATAGAGTTTTTGAAGCTAAAGATGGAGAAGAAGCAGTCTTAAAATCAGTACTGGAAAAACCAGATGTGGTTTTTATGGATATTATGATGCCAAAAATGGATGGAATAACAGCTACAAAACTTATAAAAAAAAATAGCAAAAGCAAAGTAGTTATGTGTACTTCAATGAATATCAAGTCTCAACTTATTGCAGCGTTAAAAGCAGGAGCAAGTGACTATTTAATAAAGCCATTTGATGATGAAAAACTTAGAAATTCATTATATAAAGAGTGGTAACAGTTTGTAAAGAAAAATGTTTACCTTTTTTAAAAAATGTTATATAATGCTTATACTTTCATGCTTATTAAAAGCGTAAATATAATTTGAAGGAAAGTAATATATGGTAAATAATTTTTTAGAAAATATAGACTTTTTTGATTATGAAAAGAAAAATATTAACATTCTTTCACCTTTAGTGCTAGCATATATTGGCGATATTGTTTATGAAGTATATATAAGAACCATGCTTATTAACAAATACAATTTTTCTGTCCATAAACTTCATTTAAAAGCAATTGAATATGTAAGTGCAAATTCTCAAGCTGATATTGTCAGGAATATTATTGACAAATTATCAGATGAAGAACTTAGAATATTAAAAAGAGGAAGAAATGCTAAATCGGGAACTGTTCCTAAAAATGTTAATATTATAGATTATAAATATGCGACAGGCTTTGAATCTTTAATAGGTTATTTATATTTAAATAAAGAATTTAGTAGGCTTAAAGAAATTATAATTTCAGCAATTGATTTTAAAATGAGAAAAAATAAAAGTACAGAATAGTGAATTAAATTATTTACTTCAATTTGTAATTCTAAAATGATTGGGTTTGATAAATGTGAGTCATGATAAGAAAAAAGAAATTTTTAATGATAATAGAATAGAAGGAAGAAATCCTGTTTTAGAAGTTTTAAAAACAGATAGAGATATTAATAAAATTTTAATTGCAAATGGCAATCGTGATGGTTCAATTAATAAAATTATTTCTATTGCAAAAGAAAAGGGAATTGTTATTCAATATGTTGAAAAAAGCGTTATAGAAAAGTTGTCGACAACAAATTCTGCACAGGGTATTATTGCAGATGTTTCTGTTAAGAATTACGTTGAATTGGACGATATATTAAATAATATATCTAACAATAATAAAGTCCCATTCTTAATAATATTGGATGGTATAACTGATCCTCAAAATTTAGGAGCAATAATTCGTACGGCTGAAACAGTTGGAGTACAAGGAATAGTTATTCCAAAAAGAAGGTCTGTAGGTCTTAATTCAATAGTATCTAAGGTTTCTGCCGGTGCAGTAGAACATGTTTCTGTATCAAGAGTTGTTAATATTTCAAATACAATTGATTATTTAAAAGAAAAAAATATTTGGATTGTTGGTTCTGATATAGAAGATGGTGAGGTTTTTTATAAATCTGATTTAAAAATTCCATTGGCATTAGTAATTGGGGGAGAAGGCAAGGGAATAAGTAGATTAGTTAAAGAAAAATGTGATTTCACAGTTAATATACCTATGGTTGGGAAAATATCATCATTAAATGCTTCTGTTGCAGGTGCACTAATAATGTATGAGATATTCAGGCAACGTGGGATTAGTTAGTAATGAATGTATTATTATAGATGGATATAATGTTATCCATGCTTGGAATGATTTGCTTGACTTAGAAAATAATACATTGGAACATTGTAGAGAAAAATTTTTAGAGATTATTTCAAGTTATCAGGGATATAAAAAGATTAAAGTTATTGTAGTGTTTGATGCTTACAATATAAAATCTAAAAAAGTGAGTATATCAAAATATGATAATATAGAAGTTGTATTTACAAAAGAGGAACAAAAAGCTGACAATTATATTGAGAGAATGGTGGCTGATGAAGAAGAACATTTAAAATTTAAAGTTGTTACATCAGATTATTTAGAACAAACAATGGTTTTGAGATTAGGTGGTGTTAGGGTAACACCTAACGAATTAAAGAATGAAATTAAAGAATTGAAAAAAAGTGCAAAAAATTATTCAAAAGAAACTAAACTTCATTCAAATACTATAATGTCAAATATTGATGAAGATATGATGAAGAAATTAGATAAATATAGAAAAAAAGATTATTAACTTGACAAGGTGATTTATTATACATATAATAAATGATACTTGCTATTCAGACTTTGGTTATGTTATCAAATATCTAAAAAATTTGTATTATAAATAGTAATGTTGTTGATATATAATACTAAGAGGAGGCGTTAATTTGAAATATAATATTTACGCTGAGGTTCCAGATGTTTATAATGACATGTCAGAAGAACATATAATTGAAGATGCAAAGACCGGAGATAAAAATGCAATTGAATATTTGATTAACAAATATAAAAGTTTTGTTAGAGCAAAAGCTCGTACCTATTTTCTTATAGGTGCAGACAGAGAAGATATAATACAAGAAGGTATGATTGGTTTATACAAAGCTATAAGAGATTTTAGAGGTGATAAGTTATCATCTTTTAGAGCATTTGCAGAATTGTGTATAACAAGACAAATAATAACAGCTATAAAAACAGCCACAAGGCAAAAACACATACCTTTAAATTCTTATATTTCATTAAATAAACCTGTTTATGATGAAGAATCTGACAGAACATTATTAGATATGTTAAAAGAAGAGAATGTATCGGATCCTGAAGAAATGGTTATTAATAGAGAAGAGTTTAATGGAATTGAACATAAAATGAATGAAATATTAAGTGATTTAGAATGGGAAGTATTATCATTATATCTTGAAGGCAGATCATATCAAGAAATTGCAGAAGATTTAAAAAGGCATGTAAAATCTATAGATAATGCTCTACAGAGAGTGAAAAGAAAACTTGAAAAATTTTTAGAAGAAGAGAAAAAAAAATAAAAATGTTAAAAATAAGTATTTAAATTTTAGGATTTTACTGTTATAATATAAAAAAGTGCCCTCATAGCTCAGTAGGTAGAGCGCATCCATGGTAAGGATGAGGTCATCAGTTCGATCCTGATTGAGGGCTTGTAAAGCTAAAGTTTTTTAACTTTAGCTTTTTTAGTGACTATTTACCCTAATTATTTTTAAAACCATAACTTAAAACAGGTTTTTCATTTTTCTTTGAACTTTTTATATCACCTGATTTAATTAATGCTAATTTAGCAGATAGTGGACCTATAATGGAGTAAATAAAAGTTGAACATAATATAACAACTCGAATTTGTGAAGCATATGAAGGAACTACTGTACCTGCAACCATTAATAAGCCAAGGGCAACACCAGCTTGGGGCATTAATGTTGGTCCTAGATATTTGCATATATTATTATCAACATGCATGATTTTACCACCTATCCATGCACCTAATATTTTTCCAGATGCCCTCAATACAATATATAATATTCCAATAAAACCAATACTGGATAATGCATGAATATCAAAACCTGCACCTGATATTACAAAGAAAATCATAAATATTGGTGGAGTAAAAGAATCGGTAATTTTAAATAATTTATTAGTATCATCAAAAATATTAACAAGAAAGGCACCAAGTACCATACATGCAAGTAATGCAGATCCATGAAGTGATTCAGCTAACCAATATGTTGATAAAATAAAAGCTGTGATTATGCAAATTCTGTTTGAGGATTTTTTGAACCACTTTAAAAATATTTTCATTATAATACTTATGACTATACCAATTAATAGAGAAATTATAATTTCATAGAATGGTGTTAAAATTGATAATAGTATATTAGAATTTTTACCTGTGGACATAAACTTGACAATTGTAACAGCAAATCCAAAGCCAATAAGTGCTACAGCATCGTCTAATGCAACAACACTCATTAACATTGATGTTAATGGTCCTTTTGCTTTGTACTGATTTATAACCATAATTGTTTGTGCAGGTGCAGTAGCTGCTGCAATGGCTCCTAAAATTATTGAAAGCTTGGCATCAAATCCAAGTAAAAGTAAGATTCCAGTTACAAATATTATGGCAGTAAAAGCTTCAAAAATAGCAATAACTGCCGGAGTTATTCCAACAGTTTTAAGATAAGATAATTTAAATTCGCTTCCAATTGAAAAAGCGATAAAACCAAGAGCGACATCCGATACTACAGAAAATCCATTCACCATTTCAGGTGGTATTATATCAATAAATGAAGGGCCAAGAATTAGGCCGGCAATAAGATAACCTGTTATATTAGGTAATTTAACAAATTTAGCAAGTCTTCCAAATATTAATCCGCTTATTAGTATAAGAGCAACTTCAAAAATAATTTTAATTTCCAAAACCAGGAACACCTTTGACGAAATCGACGGGTAAACTAAATATAATTCCAGTGTCTTTAGCGGAAAGATCACCTACTACAGATTCAATTAACTTAACTATATCATTTAATTGATTATCTCTTATAACTGTAAAAATTACATAATTTTCTTTTCTGTCAGGATTTAAGAAGGCTCTTAAAGAAGCTAAAATTGGTATATCCTCTTCACTTTGATTATTTAATACTCTTGCCATACCAACACTTTCGATAACTGTTGCACCTGTTATATTGTTGTTGGCAAATTCTGTTAGAACATCATCTAATTTATCTACTCTATTTAGTACGAAAAATAATAGTCTCATAAACAAGACTCCTTAATTAATGAAATTTGGAAATAAAACAAAAAACATACTAAAACAAACAGATCCTAAAAACAATTTAAAAATTTTAAATAGAATCTATTTTCATTAAGAATTACTAAAAATTATATTATATTATCCCTATTTAAAAATCATTAATCTATGTGATTTTCAAACAAGATTGTGTATATTTTTTTTATTCTTAAATATCGCATTTTACTTTGGGAATAATCAGAATAATGTGATTAATTTCTAAAGAAGAACACCGATTTAATTTTGAATTTCCAACTTTAATTATATCAGTATTTTTTTTTATCAGCAAGAGAAAAGAAGCAACTTATTTTTGGAAAAATAATGTAGAATAAAGGTTATTATAGATTGAGGATTGCGCCTAACTAAGGGATAGCTAAAAAATAAATCCAGATTCTCGAGAATCTGGATTTATTTTTTTAAATATATTTTTTAAGAATATGATTAATAAGAAGTATAATTTCACTATATTCTATATTGATGAAAAAATGACCGCCATCAAAAGTATAAAGATTAAAATCTCCATATGTAAAATTTCTCCATTCATTAAGATCATAATCTTTAACTAATATATCTTTATTTCCAGTTAGAACAGATATATTACAATTGACTTTCTCTATTTCTTTACAGAAGCTGTGATTATCAAGTATTCTATAATCTTCTCTCAATATTTTACCGAAAACATCCCATAACTCATGATTTTCAAAAATTTCATCAGGAGTACCACCAATTTTCTTTATTTCAATTTTTAAATCTTCATCTGATAATTTATGATAGGGTCTTTTATTATCACTTCTATTTGGTGCATATCTTCCAGAAAAAAACATATGAATCGGTAAAGGTAATTTTTCTGATAAGATTTTCTGGTATAATTTATAAATTAAAAAACTGCCCATACTATGACCAAATAGAGCATATTTTGATTCCTCTAACTCATTTCTTATTTTAGAAAAAATGTCATTTACAGATTCTTCTATATTTTCATATGACTTTTCATTGAAACGTCTTCCTCTACCTGCAAGTTCCACAGGAATAAGCTTGATATTTTCTGATGTGTATTTTTTCCATTTATTATAAATGGTAGCTGATCCACCCGCATATGGTAAACAATAAATTCTTATTTTTTCATTAATCATTAATAAGTTTCCTTTATAGAATACATTTTTTTTTGCCTTATTGAAAAATTATACCATATCAAAGCAAATAGCTTCAAATAAAATTTTTCGTAAATGTCTGTTATAAGGTTTATTTGGAGTTTCTTAATTCTTTAAAAAAAGTTTTTAAAATTTTTGAACACTCATTTTCATATATACCATATTCGTATAATACATTGTGATTAAATTTTTTTATATCTAAAAGATTAGTAATAGAAACTACAGCGCCTGACTTATAATCTTTAGTCCCAAAATAAAGTTTTGCAATTCTCGATTGTAAAATAGCACCTGCACACATTGCACAAGGTTCTAAAGTTACATAAATTTCGCAATCATTTAGTCTCCAATGATTAATTTTTTTTGAAGCTTTTCTTATTGCGATTATTTCTGCATGTCCTAAAGGATCATTTTTAATTTCTTTTTCATTATGGCTTCTTGAAATAATTTTATTTTCTTTAACAATTATAGCTCCAACAGGAACTTCCATTTTTTTATAAGCTTTTTTAGCTTCATTTAAAGCCATTTGCATAAAATAATACTTATCTTTTATGACTATAAGTTACACCTTCTTGTAAATATAATAATTTATTTTTCAAAATCTTTATACAATAAACTTGCTTGAATACCAGTATTATTCTGATATTTACCACTATTATAAATTTCAAAATCACCTTTTATCATATGAAAATATATTTGGCAAATTTCAATATCTGGATAAATTATTACAGGATGTAAACATTGGAGTTCTAATGTCCAATATCCACTAAAGCCTACATCTCCAAAACCTGCTGTTATATGTACAAAAACTCCTAATCTCCCTATAGATGAACGTCCTTCTAACATAGGTACATAAGTTTTTGTTTTTGTGTATTCCTTAGTTCTTCCTAAATATAATTTATTGGGTTTTAATAGAAACCCATTTTTACTAATTATATGTTTAGTTGTTTTATTTGGTTTTTTAAAATCTAAAATATCCTCATCATATGTTAATAATTCATTGTGTAAACTTAGATTATAACTATTTGGATTTAATTTTTCTTTACTAAATGGTTTGATAATTATTTCTTTTCCAATATGATTTTTTATTTCTATTCCAGATAAAATCAATTAAAACACTCCATTTCATTAAAAGTAAAATATTATTTATGGATATCCAAAAAAATAAATTCTAATTAAAATAACTTTAGGCAGAATCAAAAAATAAACTAATCAACTTTTTTTGAAAATTCGTTAAACCATCGATATTTTCAGAAAAAAATTGTCTTATGAAATTTTTGATTCTACCTTAT
>JBDMZA010000009.1:0-8250 GCA_039770155.1 Clostridiales bacterium | reverse complement strand
TTTTTATTGTCTTTGAACATCAAAAAAAAATAAATCTATAATTATTTTCATAAATGACTAAAAAAAGGACCAAAATGTATTGTTATAAATTTCTTGGTCCTTTTATAGTTAAATAACTTTTAAAGTTGTCTTATGAAGTTTTTGGATATCCCTTAGGAGAACCTAAAAAATAAACTCTAATTCTTTTCGTTTGAAGTTCGCTTAAACCACGCGAATTCATACTCGAGAATTAGAGTTTATTTTTTTATAACCTTTATTTATTTATATTCCTGTCATAACATTACCTCCAGCTACTGGAATAAATGTTCCAGTAATAAAACTAGCTAAATCTGATGAAAGAAAAGCTACAACATTCGCTACTTCTCGATCTACTCCCCTACGTTTTAAAGGAACCATTTCCTCATAATTGTTTTTAGATTTTACAATCTCTGATCTGTCCTTATCACATATTATCCAGCCAGGAGCAACTTGATTAACAGTTATTTGATGTTCTCCTATTTCTCTTGATAATACACGATAAATACCATCCATTCCCCTTTTACCTGCAACATAAGCTGATTGATTTTGAAAGTTTTGAACAGAACATTCTGTATTTATACCAATTATACGACCATAGTTTTTTTTGATCATTTCAGGTACAAATGCTTTTATTAAATAGATATTTTGCATTACACTAGATTCAAATTGACTCACATAGTCATCTACTCGTTGTTTAAGAATTGACTGCCATTTGTATTGTATAACTGCATTAGCAATAATAATATCAGGATTTTTAAATTGATTTTTGACCGATTTTTTCATATTCATTACTTGATCATATTTTGTAATATCTGCATTTATAATCATGGCTTTTTTTCCCAAAGACTCCACTTTAGATTTAAGTGAAATAGCTTTTTCCTTATTACTCATATAATGAATAATTGTATCAGCACCACATTCAGCTAAACAAATTGTAATAACACGACCTAATTGTCCTGTTGCCCCTGTTATAAGCGCTGTTTTACCAGTTAAATCAATATTCATAATTCAAGCTCCATTAAATTTAAAGTCACCTACCACCCTTTTAGACAATTCCATAAATTTAGATATGCCTAATTTCGGGTGGTATTAATCTTTATTAATCTTCATTTTCTTTTAATTTTCTTAAGTCAACTTTTGCTCTAAAGCTATTGCCACAAGAACAATCTTTAATAGTTTCAGAACAATCATAACAAAATATTTTATCACATTCAGTACATTTTATAGCATGATAACCTAATCCATCATTACATTCCGAACAATAAAAATCATACTTCTTAGAACTTTTTCTTTTTCTAGGCATTAATTATCACTCCATTTTTTTTTATAGTAGAAAATCCTAAAAAGTAATATCACATTTTTAAAAATGTAGATTTACTTTTTGGATGTTCCTAATCAAATTAGGATAAAAAATAGTAATTTAATAATCCATATATAAAAACATTATATACGATAATATCGTATATATAAATTCTTTAAATTATAATAAAAAAGTTAAAATTTTTAGTTAATATAATTATTGACATTGAAATTATTTTAAAATATTCCACTTTTCCTCTTTAAAACCAATTAAAACAGTTTTATCTTTAATTAAGAGTGGTCTTTTTAATAGCATTCCATCTGAAGCCAAAAGTTTTATTTGATCATCCTCACTCATAGAAGGTAATTTATCAGATAATTTATGAGATCTATATAACATTCCACTTGTATTAAAAAATTTTTTCAGTGGAAGGCTACTGTTTTTATACCATAATCTAATTTCTTCTTCTGTAGGATTATTTTCCTTAATATTTCTTTCATCATAACTTATATTGTATTTTCCTAACCAATTCTTTGCTTTTTTACAAGTTGTGCAATTAGAATAACATATAAATAAGTAATTCACTTAATCAAATCCTTTTATATGATTCTTCTCAATAATTTTATTTTTTTAGCATAATTTCTATTTTTTAGTAATTAAAATTTCATAATAGCCTAATATGAATAAGAATCATTTCATAAATTTATCGAATTAAATAACCACTTGTATTTCTTGATTTTAAAATACATTAATGAAAACTCTTGTTTGAAGTTATTTTCTTCGATAGTATTTTTATAATTATATCAGTAATATTATTAATTTTACAAGTTATAAATATAATATAATTATTAGTTTGTTAAATGCCATATACTAAGGATAGCCTAAAAAATAAACCCAAATTCTCGAATATGAATTCGCACAATTTAAGCGAACTTCAGACGAAAAGAATTCTGTATTTTTTTTAGGTTCTCCTAAGGAATCTAAGGAATAATTGGTCAGTTCCTAAGCATAATCACACTACCATTAACATTTTTATATTGGTAATAATTAATTTAAATATTAACTCAATTACTGATATATTTCAATCAAAGATTAGAATATATTAAAAAATATAGGAGAACCTAAATGACTTTTTGATATAAAATAAGAGAAGTTTAAATAATATTATAGGAACTATTTCTTATAAGATAGGAGCAATTTATGAAATTAAATAATAAAAAATCAAGTATTTATATACCTGATAACCAAGCTGAAAATATAGCTCTTGAAAGAACTACACATATGTCTATCGCAGCACATCAAGATGATACTGAAATCATGGCATATCATGGTATAAGCGAATGTTTTGGTAATAATGATAAGTGGTTTTTTTCTGTTATTGCAACAAATGGATCTGGCAGTCCAAGAAATGGAATTTATGCCAAATTCACAGATGAACAAATGCAAGAAGTTAGAATAAAGGAACAAAAAAAAGCTGCTTATTTAGGTGAATATAGTGCTTTAGCATTGTTAAATCATCCTAGTTCAGTAGTCAAATCTCAAAATAATGTTCTTGAAAATGATATTAAAGAATTAATTTTAAATGCCAGACCAAAGATTTTATATACTCATAATTTGGCTGACAAACATGATACACATGTAGCAGTATCTGTAAAAGTAATTAATGTATTGCGAAGTATTCCCGAAAAATATCATCCAGAAAAAATCTATGGTTGTGAAGTATGGAGAAATCTTGATTGGATAAATGATAATGAAAAAGTTATTTTCGACACTTCAAAGCAACCTAACATAGCTGCTGCATTAGTAGAAATTTTTGATTCTCAAATAAGCGGAGGTAAAAGATATGATTTAGCAATAATGGGTAGAAGACTTTCTAATTCTACCTACTTTGCACATGATAAAATTGATAACTCCAACTCTTTAACATATGCTATGGATTTAAAACCATTGATCACTAATAAAAGCTTAAGTTTAACAGATTATATTACCGAATATATTGATAGATTTAAACAAGATGTCATCGATAAAATAAAAAAAATAGAAGCCAAAGAATAATACCACTATAAAATTTGAATCTAACTATTAATTTATTATATAATAGATAACAAATTCTACGAATGAAAAATAAGGATGTGTACAAATGAAAAAACATATTATACTATTTACCATAACTTTATTAGTTATTTCAAATTCACTTACTTTCAATGTCCATGCAACATCAGCAAATACTGAGCTACAAAATACTTGTGCAAATTTTCTTAAAAAATATGATGTAATTTCAGGTTATCCTGATGGTTCACTAAAACTAAATAATTATCTTACAAGAGCTGAGTTCACAACTTTAATTATTAGACTAATGAACTATGACACAAGTATTGACACAAAAAATTATTCACTTGATTTTCAAGATATTAAAAGCACTCATTGGGCATATAACAATCTCAAAATAGCAGTGAATAAAAATTTAATTTCAGGTTATTTAGATAAAACTTTTAGACCAAATAATAAGGTTAACTATGCTGAGGCACTTACTATTATAATAAATGCATTAGGATATAGTAAATCCTTAACTGGAACATGGCCAGATAATGTTTTAACTATGTCTAAAACATTAAATATAACAAAAAATTTAACTCTGGATAAAAGCACTTCTCTAACACGAGGTGAGATTTGTATTTTACTATATGATGCTTTAACGGTTAATTTTAATAATTATTAAATTTTCAGAAAATAAAATAGGGAAATCCAAAATAAATCTATATTTTAAATATAGATTTATTTTTTTGTTCTCCTAATCCTCAAAAAGTGATTTAAATGTATATGTAGCTTCTCCATTTAGAATATTTATCAATAAATATTCATAAGATGAATCTTTTTCTGGAGTTAAATTAAAATCATTAAAATTTGCTACACTTATGAATTTAACATTTTCATTTGTAAATACATCATTCTTGGTTCCATTATAGATTACCCAAATGTTCTTGTTTAAAGATTTATTATTTAATACTTCTTTAAAAATATCTAATTCCAATTCATCTTTCATAAAATATGGATCAATAGTTGAAAATATAAAAATATTATTTCCGTTAAAGTTACTATTTAATTGATTTAAAAACCAAGTCCAATTTTTTTCTGCTTCACTTTTTAAACTTCTGCTATTTAAATCAAGTTGAATTAACATACTATCACCTATAATAATACTTTTATTATCCTTATTTGTTGAAAGACTTGGTTTATATAGATAACTGGTTTTGTGTTCTGTATTACCTATAAAAACAACAGAGTCATAATTTTTATTAACTTTTTTACACAAATTTTTTATATATAATTGTTCCAATATATTTTTTTCTTTAGAATTTTGTCCAAAAACCAGTATTTTTTTTCCATTAGGATTAATTTTTTCAATATAATCACTATCAACTTCCAAACTAATTTTTGGTAAAATTTTAATTTCAATGCTTGTTGAAACTCCATTTATTGAAGCTGTTAATTTAATTTTTCCTTTTGAATTAGCATAAAGTTTTCCATCTTTTATCTGTGCATTACTATTGTCAATACTCCAATTTACATCTTCATCATTAAACTTTAAGGGATTATCATATTCATCAAATGCAGATACTTTCAAATCTAAAAAATTTCCAACTATTACATTATTTAACACATTTGATGTTATAAGTTTTAACTTAGAAATACTATTACTTTTTAAATTTGAAAATATGCCAATCCCTGAGGCAATATTTCTAAGATTACCATCTGATGGAGAATTAATATTACTCACATCAAAATCTCCCTCTTTTCTGGCAACTATACTAGTTGAACCTCCACCATCAAGATTTATAGCATTATAACATCCTATACTTAGCAAATAATCTGAAAGTTCAAACATAGACATACCTATACTGGTTTTTTGCCTACCATCTACTGTAACAAAAAATATATTTTTACCACTCTTATCAATACCAATTGTAGTCCTAGGATTTCTTGATGCATTCGAGGCATCGTGAGAATATACTTTTGGAGTATTTCCATTAATTATAATAGCAGATCCGCCAGTTATTGATGACTTTAAAGTTTTCCAATCAACTGAAGTTTTAACATCTAAAATTACTTCATCCCCAATTTTAAAATTTTGCAACAGAAAATTTTTATGAGTTTTTCTGCCAATAACTATATAACCATTTTCAGGTATTTCAATTTTAGGATTTGAATCTCTTATTTCTTTAACAGTTCCATCCACTACAAGCATTTCAGCTAATTCTTTTGTGGGATTATCACTTCCTATACTATATTTACTCATTTTACTATCAATAATACACAAGTCTTCGTGATAAATATATGGTTTATTATACCTCAATACTTTATCGCTTTTTCCATTAGGTGCAACAATTTTCATATCTGATTTCAAATATGATATTGATGCTGTATTATTCTTTGATATATTAAAACTTGAAAAAACATTTTTTGTTGAATTCAACTCGGTATCAACTGATAATAATTTTTCAGAATTCATTAAGAAACCAATTGGGGAAACTTCATTATTTTCTTTTATATAATTAAAAAAATTACCATTAATAGCTGCTACAGAACTGTTTAATTTAGCAAGATTTTTAACATTAGTTGGTTTATTAATTGATTCTAAATTGTACAAAGTGTCAACTTTGATATTAGGATTCGACAAATTAACTTTTACCTGTTTTACATTTATCCATCCATTTTTAGTCAACATAGTAATATTTTGCAGTGTTGCACCTGAAGTTATTGTTGAAGTTTTAACTGTCTTATAGATATAACTACTTGTTTCTGCATTAACTATAATACAATTATCTAAAATAATTATAAATAAAACAACAATTAAAAACTTTAGCTTTAAACTTAATTTCATTTTTATCCTCCGTTTTTTGTGTAGAGTTGTTATTATATAATATCAAATTTTCGATATTATTCTATATTTTTATTAATATTTTTAAAACTAATTAGACTAATTTAAAATAGACTAAAAAATAATACCCAATTCTTTTCGCAGTAACTTCCTCTGAAACATGCTAATTCATTTTTTCTTTTATTTTAATTATAATTATTGATACCTCATATAAAAGTATTATTGGCAAACCCACTATCAAATACATAATCAAATCAAATGATGGATTTATTAATCCTTCAAATAATACTATACATATTATTAAATATTTTCTAAATTTACTGTAAAAACTGTAATCTACAAATCCAAATTTACTCAAAATGTAAACAACTAGTGGAATAAAAAAAATAAACCCACTTGCAATACATATAGATAATATAAAACTCAAAAATTTACCTCCAAGTAAAAATGGTTCTAAATAGTCTATCCCAAACAAATACAAATATTTTATTATAAATGGTACCATTATAAATAATCCAAAAATAAAACCTAAAAAAAACAAAATTAAAGTAACACTGACCAAAGGATAAATTATTTTTTTTTCATTGGTTTTTAGTCCTGGTCCTATAAAAGTAACACTTTGATATATTATTAATGGAGATATTATTATTATTGCTAAAATAACTGCAAGTTTAAATCTTGTAAAAAAAGCTTCTGTTAAATTTATAAAATTTAATCTTAATAATTCTAAATCTAAATAATTTAAAAATAAATTAATAAATTCAGGTGTATAAATATAAATTATTGATGTCGATAAAATTAAAGAAACAGCAACAATTATTATTTTAAATCTTAGTTCCGACAGGTGTTCTGTTATCTCCATTTCTTTATTATTTATTTCTTTATTATTTGCTTTTTTCATTATTTTCTTTCCTCTTTTTAAGTTTTTCCAATATATAAACACCCCATAAACTAATTTCAAATAATAAAATCACAGGAATTGTAACACCAATTAAAGTGAATGCATCTGGTGTAGGTGTTAAAATTGCCATTATAATGACACTTGATAATATAGTCACTCGTCTCTTGCCTTTTAACATTTTATATTTTACAATGCCCATTTTTGATAATGTTAGCAATACAATTGGTATCTCAAAAACAATACCAATAATAATTACAAATAATCCAATAAAAGATATATAGCTATTTGCTGAAATTGTTGGTTCCATCAAGCCCACCCCACTATTTAATAAAAAATCAATAGTAGTTGGTAAAATGAATTTAAATCCAAAAATAATTCCTGCATATAGAAAAATAGTTGAAACAGGTACTACCAGCAAATATAATCTCAATTTATTTTTTTTATGAATAAAATTCGAAAACATGCTAATTATAAGCAAACATAGAATAGGATAGCTTACAATTAAACCTATAAAAAAAGATAATTTTAATTTTGCCATAACGGCTTCTATAGGTGTTAAAAAATATAATTTATTATTATTTAATAATATTAAAATATAATCTAATATTTTCTCTGAAAAAAAATAAACTATCATTGTACTGATAACAGGTATCATCAGTACAATGATAAGTTTTTTCCTATATTTTTCAAGCCAGCTTAGTATAATCAATATATTTTTGCTTTCTATCATAATTAACTCCATTTAGGATAGCCTAAAAAATAATACCAAATTTTTTCTATATGTAATTCGCTTAAATCATGCGAATTCATACTCGAGAATTAGAATTTATTCTTTGACTATTCCTTAATAATAAAACATTTATTTTATTTCTTCTTTTTTATCTTCATTATCGCTTATTACTTCTTTTGATGCTTTTTTAAACTCCTTAATTGTCTTTCCAATAGCAGCTCCTACAGATGGTAATTTTCCTGGTCCAAAAATCACCAATGCAATTACTAAAACAACAACTAATTCACCAAAACCTATATGTGGCATATTATCACTTCCTTCTCATCAATTATTGACTTTAGGAGAACCTAAAAAATAATACCAAATTCTTTTCGTCTGAAGTTCGCTTAAATCATGCGAATTCATACTCGAGAATTAGAGTT
>JBDMZA010000008.1:0-6206 GCA_039770155.1 Clostridiales bacterium | reverse complement strand
TTTGCTAATATATTTCTAATTTCTCCTTCATTTCTTTCATTTGAATCTGTATTCCAATATACTTTAGACATTTGTCTTTGATTAAAATCATTCATCAATTTATCCATAATAAATTCATATTCACAAATCAAATCACCAATTTCAATATTCCGATAAGTTGCTATGCTTTGGGCAGTTATTGTGAAATCTTCATGTGTTTTTTCAAACCATTCAGTTACTTCTTTTCCCTTTCCTTCAGGAACTATAGCAAGAAAACTACCTCCACCTTGATATACAATTGACTCTTCTAAATAATTTTCTCTAAAATAGTTTTTAATCTTACCTTTATTGATATCATCAAGTATTATACTTGCCCCTCTAATACTTTTTAATTTATCTGTTTCCAAATAGTATTTTTTAATTTTTACTTGTGCTCCTCTTACTAAATCAACTTTTAGTTTTGAGTAATTTGAATTTTCTTTTATCATCAATTTATTTAATTCTGCAAACTCATACTTGAAATTGATTTCCTTACTAATTAAAGTATTTAGATCAATAGTATTAAATTCACTATAACAGTTTATACTATCTAATAATCCAAAAACTCTAATATGTTCTTTATCATTAAAATTTGGTTTAATAGCATACAATATTCCAGTCCTAATTGAAATAAAATCAGATATTCTATAAAAATTTTCTTTATACTTAGTAAAATTCTTATTTTTTAGATCATCATTATTTATATAAGGTAACTTTCCTAATAGAGCTAACTTAAACTTGATATTTTCTTCTCTAAATTTCTTATATTCATATTCATTTAATCTATCTATAATGACTCCATAAATGAAATCAAGAATTTCATTTATATTTTTATCTTTCATTTCTTTATTTATATAATCAATAACATTATTAGTTATTTCCTTAGCTTTATCAATATCTACAAAGTAATTAGTATTTGATAAAATATCTGTAAATTTGAAATGTTTACTATCAATATTTGATTCTTCTAATCTGAATTCTTCTAATTTTTCATCCATAAATACCTTGTTGTAAAATTTACTTTGCAGGTATTCAATATAATCAATATAAATCACAAGCAAAATCCCACCTTTAAAATTAAATAATTATGCTTTTATATTTAATAAAACACTAAAATAATTTTCATATAACTACAATTTCAAACTTCCCCATCCCAAAACTACAACCTTTTCCTATATGAAAAATCTCACCTGCTTTTACAAAAGGAATAAAATCATCCAACTCACCTTCATAAATAATCACACCCATAAAACCTCCCATAAATACTGGTTTATTTGTATTTCTTGAAATCCTTTCCCAATCATAAAATTTCAAATTACTCGATTTTGTAATAATTTCTTTTGACTTATTAATAATGTCTGTAAAATCTAATTCCAATTTTCTATCACAATGAAAGTGAGACAAAAGACTTATCCTTCTTAAAATATTTTTCATCAGCACTTCAAAACTAATATCACTTATCATCTTTTTCTTTTGCAACAATTTAACAGGTGTTTTAAATTCAATTATCAATTTATTAGCTGTTTCACCATTAAAATCGCAATTTTTAATAACTGCTTGATTCTCTGTTAATCTACTTTCAATATAAATCACCTTATTACTATTACAGCATTTTATAGACAAAACATTGTACTTTCCAAATTTCTTTCCAAATCCTACTCTTCCTAATTCTTCAAAACAGTATATAAAATATGGTAAATACTCAATAGCCTTTCCAATTATAACTAACCCAAAATTAAAAATTTCTCCTTCTTCAATTAAATATTTTTTATTTATTAATAGTATCATTCGATACATATGTTTCTATAATAATCATGTACTATAAATTTTAGTCAGTTAAACAATTTGACATATGATTATTTATAAAAATATTCATCTCAAACTCTGATAAATCACTCTCTTTATAATTCGTAAATTTTGAATAGACTAAAACTATTTTACTGCAATTAAAATTTCCTTCATATGAAACCATTTGATAAATATCTTTACTTAGGAATGACCAAAAATAAATCCGATTTTAAAAAATCGATATTATTTTTTAGGTTATTCTTAAACTTTAAATATATGTTTCTTTAGAGTTTCCTTATATTTTGCCTCCAATATCATAGTGACTTGTCACCTTCTAAATCTAATTTATCAAATTTAATTTGAAACCACTTCAAATTAAACTCACCTGACCATTTTGCATATATAACATTTATTTGTTATATAAAATTAATAGTAATACTAACTATTTTACAACCAAATATCAGCAAAACATATTACATATATTTTACTTTTATAAATTTATTTTATGCAAATATTCTTATAACTAACTGATTGCAAGTTATGAAACTAAAAAAGCAATTTTAATTTGTATATTGCATCAGAAAATATGACAAAAAGATAATTCGACTGAAAATTCAGAAAAAACTTTAGATTTTAGGTCTTCCATTCACATCATCACCAAACAAAATATCAAATAATATTTTAAAAGTCACAAAAGTTGTCATTTGTGAGAATGGTGAATTTAGAACTTTCCAGTATTCTCTAGTAAAAAAGGATTTATTTAAAAAATATTTTAATATAGTGTTTATAAATAAGGTTTTTATGAATTTTCCTCCTTCTTATGTACTAGTATGCAAGGATTAAAAGTTTGCACCACTACCTTGTAAAATACAATTAATTCAAATATTAGGGGATAATATTAATGCATAAAAAATTTAAACTAATGCTAGTAATAATTACTTGGATAGTAATTTTATATATGAATGGACTTTTAGTAAATGATTCAGAGCATATAAATCAAGTTATTAAAGATAATCCTATTGAGATGATGATTTTATTTGTTTTATTATTAATTATAAGTTTTTTCATTTACGCCTCAGTAAACATTTATAATTGCTGGTAGTTTTGTATTTAATATATATAAATCTTTTATTTTGTCATTTATATCATTTTTGATTTCACAAAGTATTTTATATATAATATGAAAAAAAATTGTTAAAGAATTACTAGAAAAAAATTTTTTACATAAAAAAAGACTTTACTTGAAGCTTTTGAAAAATATAATTATAAACTTCTTTTTTTGGGAATCATTTGTCCAATTTTTCCATCAGACTTATTAACAATCATGGCAGCTAATATTACAGGAAATTAGTTCCAAACATATTTTTTGCACAAAAAAAATAATGTAATTTACTAAAATATTTCATTAAATATATTTTGCTAATAAAAGTTAAATATAGAATTACTTGGGGTTTTAAAGTTTCAATGAAACATGAACCATCTCAAAACTTCTCTTTGATAAAAACATATTCATATTTCAACACCTTTATTTATAAATACCTTTTTTAATCATATCAAAATACACATAAACTTCATCTGTCATCTCTTTCATTTTTTTTAAAGATTCATCTGGGCCTAAAGTTAAAAAATCTTTAGAATATTTTTCTGAAATTGAATCAATAATCATATAAATTAATTTAAGAATTTTTCTTGCATCAAATTCTTCTCTAAATTTACTTTTGTCAATTTGACTATAAAGTATTTCAAATTCTTTTTCTTTTGATATATTTAATTTTTCACTTGCTAAACTTTTAATTATTTCAACATCATCACTATATGCTTTTAATAAAAATGCATATAGTAAAGGCTCCTCTGAAGCTATTTTCATTTTTGCAATACTTTGTTGCATTAACCTTTCAAATACATCATTTGAAAAGAAAGCTACTTCAATCTGTAGTTTTCCATATATAGTTTTTAAAGCATATGTTATTAAATATTGAAATAACTTCTTTTTTGTTCCAAAATAGTGAAATAAAAGACCTTTTGATATTTTTGCATTTTTAATTATTTTATTTGTAGAAGCTTTTTCAAAACCATTTTCAGCAAATTCTTTCATTGCTCCTTTTATTATATTATCTTTTTTTTCTTGAGACAATTTTTCAAATTTTTCTGGCAAACATATCTTCTCCTAACAATTGATTGGTTTATTGTTTAACCAATGTGATATATGTAATTGTAACAATAATATAAATAAAACTCAAACAATCATAATATAATGAAAAAGGCGTAATACAATTTATATATTGTGAAAATTTTCTTTAGATTATTTTTTAATCCAATCACCAAAAAGTCAATATCAAATTCAAGTTTATCATCGACTCCAGTTATATTCTTTACCATCATATTCTAAAATTATTGAAACAGAATCTATTTCTCGATAATTAATAATATAAATAATTAAATATACATTGGTTATTCCTTTATATTTATATCATTTTAGTAAATTAACCTTTAATATCTTTTCTATTATATAAAATATATGTTCCTGTTAAACACAAAATTGAAATTACAATAGTCAAAGTAATGTAAGAACCATTTAATTTTGTATTTTCTACTATAGCAGTTGGCTCAAAATACCTAAAAGGTGTTATATGTTTTAAACTTTCCATACTTTCATTTATTTTACTCATCATTGAAATAAAAAACATCACAAAAACTATTCCAAGTGAAAGTGGTGTAGTCTTTTTGACTTTAGTAACAAAAATAGATATTATAAACCCAAAAACTGCAAATATTAATTGAATAAAAAATAAACTCACACCAAGTAATATTAAAGCCTTAACATTATATTCTTTATCAACAACGCTTTCAATAGTCATATAACTACTTATTGTAAATAATATTGGAAAGACAACAATCTGAGTTAATACACTTAAAAGCTTATTTGTAACAATATATATTTTAGTAATAGGTTTAGCAAATAAAAACTCAATTGTTCCCTCACTTTCTTCTTTTGAAATTATACTGATTCCCATAATCATTGCCATTATAGCCGCTGCCAATGTAATATATTGAAACATATAAGCTAGATAATCTATTGGATCAGAAAAGTCTGTAGATTCAGCATCTATAGCTTTTATCATTTCTTCTGGAAAGTTTTTCATCATTTCATTAATTTCGTCAGCCTGATCTGCATAGGATGGAAACATTGCAAGAAACATTATATTAATAAGTATAATGACTAATGTCCATATTAAAAATACTTTTAAATTTGATCTAATTTCTCTATTATATAACGTCATAACTACACCTCCTTCCGATAGTAATGCATAAATCCTTCTTCTAAAGAAGGTTCTTCTATCCATAAGTTACTAAAACTTTTTCTTGATAAAACTTTAACTAAATACTCTAATTCGCCATTATACAAAAATTCTATTGTTCTATTAAGCTGTTCAACATTAGACATATTTTCCAGCTCATTTAAACTATCTCCATTTTTTAATTCAACTTTAATTTTTTTATACTTTTTCTTTCTAATTTCTTCAATACTATCGATTTTAATAATTGACCCATCTTTAATTATTGCAACTCTATCACACATTTTCTGTACTTCATTAAGAATGTGAGATGAAAAGAATATTGTTGTACCTTTTTTATTTTCATCTTTTAGTAAATTAAAAAACTTATTTTGCATCAATGGGTCTAACCCACCTGTTGGTTCATCTAATATTAAAAGTTCTGGTTCATGAAGCAAGGCCTGAACTATTGCAACTTTTTTCTTATTTCCAAATGAAAGTTCATCAAATACCTTATTTCGATCCACTTCAAAATAATCACATAACTTTTCTATTTTTTCATCACAATTCTTTTTGTAATACTTTGCAGAATACTTTAATAATGAAATAACTTTCATTGAATCATAATAATTAACTTCTGACGGTAAATATCCAATTTTCATCTTAGCTTTACTTAAATTTGTAGTACAATCAACTCCTAAAACTTTTGCTATACCAGATGTCGGTTTCAAAAAGCCTAAAATAGTTCTAATTGTAGTTGACTTCCCTGCACCATTTGGACCAATAAAACCAAATATTTCACCTTTTTTAATATCAAAAGTCACATCCTCAATACCCCTATTTTTACCATAATCCTTTTTTAGATTTTTAATTTCAATAATATTCATATGAAGCCTCCTCGTATATACTGACCAGTTAATTTTCGGCAATTAACAAAGGTTTGTTTTGTGTACTCTTTTTTACAGTTGACTGGCAAATTTTTTTCCAATTTTATTGATTTTTTATCTTGACATATTACCAGTCATCTTTTAAATTTATATACATCATTTTCATTTACTAACTCTATTATAATTAAATTATGTAATTATTTCAAAATAGAATTAAACTATTTTATTTAATTTAAAT
>JBDMZA010000007.1:0-6202 GCA_039770155.1 Clostridiales bacterium | reverse complement strand
TTACAAAGATCAAATAACACTAAATCAAGTAGCTGAGCATATATATTTAAGTCCTTACTATATGAGTCGACTATTTAAAAAGGAATTGGGTAAAAATTTTAGTGAATATTTAATTGAAGTAAGAATTAAAAAAGCAAAAGAGTTACTTAAAGATGTTAGATATAAGATATATGAAATTGCTTATATGGTAGGAATAAAAGATGCACATTATTTTTCAAGAATATTTAAAAAATATGTTTTTTTATCACCAAGTGAATATAGGGATTTAAATACAAATGTTCTATATTTAACAAATAATCTAAATAGAGTAGATAAAAAATAGGTATTCTTTTATTAATTTTCATTGCAATTAGTTGTTTTATTAGTTAAAATTATTTTGGCTTTAGTTATTTTAAATAATTATTAAAGCCAAATTTTTAATTTAGGAGAACCTAAAAAATAATACCAAATTCTTTTCGTCTGAATTTTGCTTAAATCATGCGAATTCATACTCGAGAATAGGATAGTTTAAAAATAGTAGTACATTTTAATAAACATTAAAGAAAATTAAGTAGGTGAATAAAATGCTTAATAAAACATGTGTATTTGTTATTGTTTCAGTAATTTTATTTTTTGTAGGTTGTGATAATAAAAATTTAGAAATAAATAATAAAAAGAAAGTTGATGTTAAGAAGATAGAGTTATGGCATTATAATAAAGAAGAAGCAGATTTTTTGAAAAAAAATTTCGAAAAAAAATTTGATAATTATAATGTTGAGTTAAATATTATACAAAATACTGACAAAGTCTATCAAACAAAAGTCCAGCAATTAATTAGTTCTGGTAGTAAAGATGTTCCAGATGTTATAGCTATTGAGATGTCTTATTTAAAAAAATTTGTTAACATAAAAAATGGTTTAGAAGACTTAAATAAAGAACCTTATAATTCGGAGAAATTTATTTCTGATATGTACAACTATACTATTGAACTAGGAAAAGATTCTAATGGTTATTTAAGAGCAGTTACACCTAAATCACTAGCAATTACTCTAGGGTATAGAAAAAATTTAACAGATAAATATTTAGAAACCAAAAAGGAAGAAGATATTGATGAAATGATGTCTTCTTTTGAAAATATTATTGAAACAGGAAATAAATTATCAGATGATGTAATTTTATTTTCAAATCCAAAAGATTTATACTTATTATATTCAGGTGGACGAGAAAATCCGTGGGTAAAGGATAATAAGTTAATAGTTGATTCTAAAATGGTGGAATTAGTTAAATTAGTAAAAAAACTAAAAGAAAACAATTTAATTACTAATACATATAATTGGGAACAATCATTTGAGAATGAAAAATGTATGTTTTTTGCTTTACCTGTAGATAGAATTAAATTTTTATCTGATGAAGAAAATATTAAAGATAATGAAGATTGGGGAATAACACAATCGATTTATCCCTATTCAATTAATGGAAATTGGTTTGGGATATTAAAAAATAGTAAAAATAAAGAAAATGCATGGAAGTTTATTGACTATGTATCAAGTGATAATAAACTTATGGAAAGTAGTTCTAAGAAATTTAATGAGATGGGTAATAGTAAGAAAAAAGGTATTGAATTTACTAATAATGAGAATTTAGTTAATAAAACATTCAATAAAAATATATATTCTTTATGGGATGAAGAGTCAAAGAATATAAATCCAGAATTATATTCTTTGAATGATGAATTAATATCATTAGAATTTAATAATATTCTAATAGATTTTGTAGGTGCAGATTCGATATTAAAAACAGAAAATGATGTTATAGAACAATTTAAAATTAATATTAGTAATATGTTTGAAGATATTATAGTAGAATAACTACTCTATTATAATATCTTTATAATTTTATCTGAGTATATAAAATTTTGTATGTATAAAAATAAGTTAAGATTATTTATTTTGGGGATATTCAAAAAATAAATTGTTATACTATCTAAGAATTATATTTTTAGCCAATAAATTCAAGTTTCTATTGATTTTCTGATAAGAAGATTATAATGATACTATAAAATAAATTAATATATATGGAGGTAATAATGAAATACGGTTATTTTAATGACAATGAGAAAGAATATGTAATAACAAATCCAAAAACGCCTTATCCTTGGATAAATTATTTAGGTACCCAAGATTATTTATCTTTAGTATCAAATACTGCGGGGGGCTATAGTTTTTATAAGGATGCAAGACTTAGGAGGTTGACAAGATACAGATATAATAATACACCTATTGATAATGAAGGAAGATATTACTACATTAAAGATGGAGATACTATATGGAATCCTGGATGGAAACCTACGAAAACAAAATTAGACAATTATGAATGTAGGCATGGGCTTGGTTATACAAAAATAATTGGTGAAAAAAATAATATTTCTTCAGAAGTTACTTTTTTTGTACCAAGAGATTTTAATGGTGAAGTTCATAAAATGGTTATTAAAAACAATTCAGATTCAGTTAAAAATTTAAAAATATTTTCATATATAGAATTTTGTTTTTGGAATGCTTCAGATGATATGCTAAATTTTCAAAGAAATTTAAGTACAGGTGAAGTAGAAGTTGATAATTCTGTTATTTATCATAAAACTGAGTATAGAGAAAGAAGAAATCACTACTCTTTCTTTTCTGTTAATAAAAATATTGCTGGGTTTGATACAGATAAGCATGCATTTTTAGGATTATATAATGATGTTGATAGTCCAGATGTTGTAAATGATGGAAAGGCTACTAATTCAAAAGCAAATGGTTGGAGTCCCATAGCTTCACACTATATTGAACTTGAACTAAAACCCAACGAAGAAACAGATCTAATTTTTATTTTAGGTTATGTTGAAAATGATCAAAAGAATAAATTTAATAAAGATGGAAGTATTAATAAAGATAAAGCAAAAAAAATGTGTGAAAAGTTTGATACACTTGAAAAAACTAATAGTGCATTAAATGAATTAAAAAACTTTTGGGAAAACTTATTATCTAAATTTAATATTTCAAGTGGAGATGAAAATTTAGATAGAATGGTTAATATATGGAATCAATATCAATGTATGATAACATTTAATTTATCAAGAAGTGCTTCTTATTTTGAATCAGGAATCGGTAGAGGAATGGGTTTTAGAGATTCAAATCAAGATATAATAGGATTTGTTCATCAAATACCTGAAAATGCAAGAGAACGATTAATTGATATTGCTAAAACTCAGTTTAAAGATGGTGGTTGCTATCACCAATATCAACCTTTAACTAAAAAAGGAAATAGTGACATAGGTGGAGATTTTAATGATGATCCTCTGTGGCTTATATTTGCAACTATAGCTTACTTAAAAGAAACAAAAGATTTTACATTATTAGAAGAAATTATACCTTTTGATGATAGTGATAATAATCATAAAATGTTAGATCACTTAAAAGCCTCTTTTTATCATGTTTTAAATAATAGAGGGCCACATGGATTACCATTAATAGGTAGAGCTGACTGGAATGATTGTTTAAATTTAAATTGTTATTCAGAAAATCCCGATGAATCTTTTCAAACAACTACAAACAGTGAAGGTAAAACAGCTGAATCAGTACTAATTGCAGCAATGTTTGTATATATAGGAAAAGACTATAAGGAATTACTTGATTATTTAGATTTAAATGATCAAGCAAAAGAAATTCAAAAACATATAGAAAATATGGAAAAAGCTATTGTTAAAGATGGTTTTGATGGAGATTGGTTCTTAAGAGCATATGATAGTAATGGAGATAAAGTTGGAAGTAAGGAAAATGATGAGGGTAAAATATACATAGAGACACAGGGTTTTTGTGTAATGGCAAATATAGGAAAAGAATTGGGTTTAGCTTCAAAGGCATTGAAATCTGTTAAAAAATATCTTGATACTGAATATGGTATAGTTCTTTTAAATCCACCATATAGTAAATATAGGTTAAATTTAGGAGAAGTTTCTTCTTATCCACCTGGATATAAAGAAAATGCAGGAATATTTTGTCATAACAATCCATGGGTTATTATGGCAGAAACTAATGAAGGAATGGGAGATGAAGCATTCGAGCATTATAAAAAAATAGCTCCTTCATATAGTGAGGATATAAGTGATATTCATAAAACAGAACCATATGTATATTCACAAATGATAGCTGGAAAGGATGCAAAAACTCATGGTGAAGCTAAAAATTCTTGGCTTACAGGAACAGCTTCCTGGAATTTTGTAGCTATAACTCAAAGTATATTGGGTATCAAACCTTATTATGATGGTTTAATAATAGATCCATGTATTCCAAAAAATATTTCTAAATATACAGTAAACAGAATGTTTAGAGGATCAAAATATGTTATTGAAATTCATAATCCAAAAAATGTTTGTTCTGGAGTAAAGAAAATTAATGTTAATGGTAAGAATATAGATGGTAATAAGATAGTCATTGATCAAAATACTAAAAATACAAAAAAAGTTTATAATGTTAAAGTTGAATTAGGCTAATAATAATTAACTAAGGGATATCCAAAAAATAAGTTCTAATTCTCGAGTAGAATTCGTACTCAAGAATTAGAATTTATTTATTTGTTTTAGGCATAATCAAAAATTTCACTAGTATATTTTTTTAAAAATATTTTTCCAATTATTATATGCTTCAAAATATATGTCTTTTTTATTTAGATCAGGTTCAATAATCTTTTTCTTTTCAAGGCCATTAAAAGCTTCTTTTTTATTTTTATAGAAATTTGAACCAATACCAGCACCTCTTGCAGCACCTTCTGAACCATCAGTAGAATATAATTCGATTACTGTACCTGTTATATTGGAAAATGTTTCTGTAAATATAGGACTTAAAAACATGTTTGCATTTCCAGCTTTAACAGTTTCTATTTTCATACCCATAGATTTCATAATATCGATTCCATAATTTAACGCAAAGACAATGCCTTCTTGACTGGCTCTTAAGATATGATTTCTTGTATGACGGTTAAAATCAATATTATGCATACTACAACCTAAATTTTTATTATTTAGTGTTCTTTCTGCTCCGTTTCCATATGGTAAAACAATTAAACCATCACTTCCAATTGGAATTGTATTTGCCATATTATTATCAATATCCTTATATGAAATTTGACATTTGTTTATATCTACAATATTTTGTTTTATCCATCTATTTAATATACCAGTACCATTTAAACAAAGCAATACACCATATCTTGGAGATCCTTTCTTATGATTGACATGGACAAAAGTGTTTACACGAGAATCTTTATCGTATAATGGTTTATCTGTGATACCATAAACAACTCCACTAGTACCAGCAGTTGTAGCTAATTCACCAGGTTCTAAAACATTAAGAGAAAATGCATTATTTGGTTGATCTCCAGCTTTGTAGGATATAGGTATAGATTTTGGAAGACTGAGTTCTTCTGATACAGATTCTTTTAAGTATCCATGAATTGAAAATGTGTTGTTTAAGTTTGGAATTAATGTATGATTTATTCCATAATAATTTAGTAAAAAATCTGAAGATTTATCTTCTAAAAAATCCCATAAAATTCCCTCTGATAAACCACTTATTGTTGTATTTATATTACCTGTAAATTTGTATGAAATATAATCACCAGGTAACATGAACTTATCAATTTTCTTAAAAATATCAGGTTCATTATTTTTAATCCAAGCAAGTTTACTTGCAGTAAAATTACCTGGTGAATTTAGTAAATGTTTTAAACATTTTTCTTTGCCTAAATCTTTAAATGCCTTTTCTCCATAGTCAACAGCTCTGCTATCACACCAAATAATAGAAGGTCTTAATAAATTGTTTTTATTATCTAAAGCTACAAGACCGTGCATCTGATAAGTTATACCTATTGCTCTTGTGTTTTTTAATTCAAAAGGTTTTGATTGACCTATTTTTAAAATCCCCTCTTTGATATATTTCCACCAATCTTCAGGATTTTGTTCAGCCCAACCTTGTTTTTTAGCTAGTATGGACATTTCTTTTTCTGGATTTGTTGAAGAAGCTACACTTTGTCCATTTTGTGCATTTAATAAATTTACTTTAATTGACGAACTTCCAATATCTACACCTAATAAAAAATCAGACATATATCCTCCCTTATTTATATAAAATCTAAAACTAAAATTGATATATTTTAGTTATCTAATAGTAATAGTATTACATCTTAT
>JBDMZA010000006.1:0-5908 GCA_039770155.1 Clostridiales bacterium | reverse complement strand
ATTTATAAATCTCAATCACTTACTGCTCACAGCCACCATTAGAATCCTAGTTAGTAAAAAAACAAATAAATTAAAATAAAACAGGTTTTCATAAACAGTAATTGATCAATTAGTGTTTTTTATCACCCCAAACACTCAACAGGAGAATACTTTCGTATTAGCAATATTAAATTTTCAAGGTTCAAAACATTTAGAAATTATTACTAAAACTATTGGAATTTTTTCAAAGATAGGATTTTAAATGATAAATCCTTCCCTAAAATTTACTGTCTTTTAAGGAAGATCTATATTATAATTAAATATATAGTTCCTTAATGGACTGTGACATAAGTGGTACCTTTAACTTTGGACGGTCGGAGGTACTTCTTTTATTATGTTTTAATTTCTAAATCATTAGCTTTATTATATATTGGTAGTAACCAATTATCAATAATGGTAATTACCAATATTCTTTCAAAAACTTATACTATCATAATAATTCTTTATAAATCTTTAAATATGTCTATATCTAAAAGTATTAGGAATTATTAGTAAATATAATTGTTTTTGTTTATGTTTACATTATACATCTGATATAATAGTTATGACTATTGATAAAAACTTGCAATAAGTTTCACTTTTTTTGAAAGTATTGAGGGATTAATAATGTTAAGAATCGGAATCATATCTCAAAAATATATTGATATAGTTGGAATTGGTCAAAAGGACTTTTGGAGCTGTATTGAGTCTGATATAAATCATGGTGCTGTTTCAGGATGTTTTAAATTAAAAAGATCTATACCGTTATATCTTCGGGATAAAAATATGGATTATGCGTATAAGGAATTAGTAAAATATGATAAAACTCCTAAAACTGAACTTCAGATTAATGCTTTATTTGAATACTTATTAAAACTTGCTTTTAATGATCCAGAAATCGATAAAATAGCATTAAAGAATCTATATCAATGCAGATTAACAAATAATTTTGAAAACTTCTTTATTGATATTTTAAATTGTTCAATTAAATTGCAAAACAATCTAAAAAACAAAACCTTTGTTGATCGATTTGGAAATGTGCTACCATTCTTTAAAATAGATGATAATGGAAAAATTATTCCTTACATAGATGATGATTTTATAAATAAAAGAATGGCGGAAATTACTACAGATATTGATAAAATAGATATTGAAGATACTTTGAAGAAAAAATTATTTGAAGAATCTTTAAAATTAACCTCTAGGATAAATTCAAGTGATATATCCGATACTATTTTTGCAAATGTTAGTATTAACAATTCTCCTGAAAAACTTACTTTTGATAAGGCTCTAAAAAAAATAACTCCATATAAAAATTGGAATATAGCATTAATTGGCGATGGTGGAATGGGCAAAACAATACTTCTAAAAAATTACTGGTGTAAGATATTAGAAGAAAAAAATTATAATTCTGTTCCCATTTACATAGACTTAAGTGAATATAATATAAGTGAGAAGGATAATTTTATAATTAAAACTATCTTCAAAGATTATTTATCTGCAATCAGACCATTAGACAAGGATATGAATGATTTATATAATTTCATAAAAACCCCTATAAAACATAATTCTACTAAACTACCCTCAATGATACTTCTTCTTGATGGACTTAATGAAGTAAAGGATAATTCTAAACTTCTTTATGAGATTGAAGATTTAAACGAACTGGAAGGATTACAAATCATCATTTCTTCAAGAGGAAATTTTATTGATACATATAGTTGGAATGAATATAATCTTTTAAAATTAATTGATTTAAATGAAAATCAAATAGAAAATTACTTATTTGAGAGAAATAAAATAAATCATTTAGCAGCAAATTTTGATAAAACATTGAATAATCCTATGATTTTAACACTATTTACAAACTCGTGTGAAATAATTAATGAATTTAAAAATAATGAATATGTTAACTTTAAGTTAAATACTGAAAGTAAAGGAGAAATTTTTTGGAACTACATAGAAAGTAATTTAACAAAAAAAATTAATGAAAATAAAGAATATGAAGTTTATCTCTATGATTTTATTTTTAAGCATGTAATCTCATATATTGGTTATTATATGCAAAATGATAATCAATTTAGAATAGATGAAAGAACTTTAAGAAAGTTATCAAAAACTTCTCTAAACAGGCTATCAAATGAAGATTTTAGAGAATTCTTTTATACCTATGATGATTCAATTATTATTGAAAAAGTATCCAAATTAAAACAATTTAATAGATTTAAAAGTTTTTTAAAAGAGGTCCAAATAATAAAAAAAATTAACAAGCATTATAGTTTTTCACATCAATATTTTAGAGACTATTTTAGTGCTGTTTTTATCATAAATGAATTAGAACTTGGATTATACTATGAGTCAATTCCTAAAGTAATATCTGAAAAATTAATTTCAGATGATGTATTAATATTTATAGGTGAAATTATTGGAGAACATAAAAATAAGCCCACTGTTATAAATGGTAGATGGGTACTAAATAATGATGTAATACTAGTAAAATATTTAGATATTTTAAGAGATTTTAGTTATAATGAATTTGGATTTGCTCTATACAATATCCTTAAAATAATTCACTTAGTTCGAGGCGAATTGTCAGGAATTGATCTTACAAACTTAGATTTTAGAAATGTAATATTAAATAATATAAAATTCAATAAATATAGTACTATTGGAGTTCTATCAACTAAATTTAATAATTCTATAATTCATGAAAATAAATTGCTTCCAAGAAATTTATACATTGATGTTAGTTGTTCTAAATATTATTTAAATGATAATAAAATACTATTAGGTTCAAATGATGGTGTTATAAGAGAATGGTGTGTTAGAAATCATATTTGTAGAAGTTTCTATATTGGTCATAATTCTAAAATAACCAGTATTATGTATGATAAATATGGAGAAAAAATCCTATCATCCTCAAGTGATGGTACTATAAGAGAATGGTGTACTACTACAAAAAATTGTATAATGATTTATGAAGGTCATGAGTTATCAGTAAATAGTGCTGTGTATAGTGGCGACTTCAAAAAAATATTATCAGTTTCAGATGATGGAACAGTAAGAGAATGGTCAACAGAGACAGGTAAAATTATAAATGTATTTCAAAAAGGTTATTCAGGACTTGTAACCTATGCCACATATAGTCCAGATGATAAAAAAATACTTGTTACATCAAGTGATGCTACTGTAAGGGAATATTCACTTGATACAAACAATTATGTTGCAATATATAAAGGACATGCAGGAGTCGTAAAGTATGGAACATATAGTCCAAGTGGTGATAGAGTCATAACATCCTCAAATGATAAAACTATAAGAGAATATCTTACAACTAAAAACCAAAGTATAAATGTTTATCATGGGCATAAAGGAGCTGTAAATTATGTTAATTACAATTTACAAGGAAATAAAATTATTTCAGCTTCTGATGATGGATTAATAATTGAATGGGATGTTACAAATGCTAAAATTATTAATATTTATGAAGGTCATAAATCCAAGGTTAATACAGTACAATATAATTCAAATAATGAAAAAATACTTTCATCATCCAATGATGGAACAGTGAAAGAATGGTCAACTGAAACAACTAAATGTATAAATACTTATAAAAATATTCCAGGCATATTTGTTTATAATTGTATATTTAAAAATTTATCTCCTGACAGTGCTATTAATAAAGAAACTATAAAAATATTAACTGAATATGGAGCAAACAATATAAATATTAATGTAAAATAATTAATTATAAATTTTAAGGAGTGATTCTATTTGAAAATAACAAATTTATTATCTGGTGGCATTATAACAAATTATTATTGTTCTTCGAAGTGTAAGCATTGTTTATATAATTGTTCTCAAAATTGGTCACCTAATTATATTGATTCTAAAACAACAGAAAATATAATGACAACTCTTAAAAATCTTAATTGTAATATGGTTCATATTGGCGGTGGTGAACCCTTTTTAAATAAAGAAAAATTATTAGATATCGTAAAAATTGCCAAAAATCTAAATATGGATTTAGAATATGTAGAAACAAATTCATCATGGTATGATGAAAAAACCACACCATCATTTTTAGATAAATTAAAAGAAAATGGATTAAATAAGATATTAATATCAATTAGTCCTTTTCATAATGAATATATACCATTTTATAAAGTTAAATCATTAATCAATGCATGTAAAAATTCAGAAATCGAAGTTTTTCCATGGGTATATGATTTTTTTGATGATATTAATTATTTTGATGATACAAAACCCCATTCACTTCAAGAATACTTTGATAAATATGGTAATGATTATTTAGAAAAAATACCATCAAGATATTGGATTGCTATGAGATCAAGAGCTGCAACAACATTTAGTAATGTTTTTCCATTGAAAGACACAGATGAAATTCTAGATGAAAATGTAGGCTGTAATGAATTATTAGACACAAGTCATTTTCATATTGATCTTGATGGAAATTATGTTCCAGGACTATGTAGTGGTTTAGCTATAGATTATGCAGATTTAGAAAAAGAATTAGATAAAGATAAATATCCTATTCTTAATATTTTATTTAGTGATGGAATAAAAGGTTTAACAGAATTTGTTACTGAAAAATATAATTTTAAATTAAAAGAAAAATATTTAAATAAATGTCACCTATGTTACGATTTAAGAAAGGAATTAATCAAAAAAGGATTTCAATCAAATGATTTAAAACCCCTAGAACACTATAACGATTAGCTAATATTAATTTAAGGATTATCTAATTCATACTTATAATTATATTCATGTAATGAAGCATTGAATATAATTTTTGTATATTGAAATAATATTCCTGTATTACTCCACGTCCACTTATCCATATCGACAATTGGTTGCATTCTTGATATTTTTAATAAAGCAGCTTCTTTTTCAGAAGGCATACGAATATTTATTCTTTCATGTGTCTTTTTTGCATAGATTCCTTTATTCTCATATAACCAATTTAAAAAAGGAATATAGTGTTTATCTTTTCCTAGAAGTTCTTTGAATAATGAAGCTAGATAATAACTATCTATAATCCTATATGGAATTTTATCTATTATTTGCAGTCTATAACATCGTAATAATTCTATTTCACCATTTACTTTTAACATTTCTTTTAAATAATCATCTGCTTTAATAATTGATGAGGGTTCAATAAAATTAACATCTATATTTTTTTCTTTTAAATCCTGAATAAATGAGCCTGTTATTTTTGGTTCTACATTTGAAAAAATTTTAGGACCAATAGTTGATTTATAATTATTCTTTATAAATGTACCATTTCTTGGTATTATCTCTAAAATATTTTCTCCCTGTAGTCTTAACAAAGCTGTACGAACAGTATTTCTACTAAAACCTAGCTCTTCACATAATTCTCTCTCAGGTGGTAATCTAAAACCAACTTTGTAGTATCCTTGTTCTATTCTTTTTTTCAAAATCTCTGTAAACTCATCAATTTTTGATTTTACCATATTGTATTTTCCTTTATTGTTGATTGTCTATGAGTTTGATTATATCATAATTAAAATTTTCATCAATAATAAAAAACATTCTCTAAAATCTATTTATCAATAATTATGACTACCAATTGATTCAATCGCATAATCAGGTTAGAAAATTTACAGGCTTTATATTGTTGAATATTAGTATAAGATATAAGAACTTTAAGTTACTTGAAAATATCTGACTAAAATTTAATTCTACTAATTTTTTAGCTGATTCCATTGATTCATAAGAGCATTTTTCAAATTCTGTATCAATAGATATAAGTAATTTTTCCATACTATTTTCCTCCATTCTATATATATAATATTTAATATAATTACATCAGTCATACATATTTATCAATTTTTTAAATAAATACGAT
>JBDMZA010000005.1:0-28428 GCA_039770155.1 Clostridiales bacterium | reverse complement strand
TGCTGTATTCATAATTTCAACTGTGGTTCTATAGCTCTGTTCTAATGTTAAAAATTTTTTAAACTTACTCTGAAATACCTGATCAAAAATTTCACTCCAACTATTTATACCTCTATATGAATGAATGCCTTGGGATATATCACCCAATAGTGTAAATAATTCAGTTCTAAATATTTTTTTTAAAATATAGATTTGAAGTGGACTAAAATCTTGTGCTTCATCAACTACAATATATTTTATATCCAAGTTTTTATCTAAAGAAAATACTTTATACTTCAAATATAAAATAGGAGTTAAATCCTCGTATTCAAGTTGATTTTTACTTATATTATCAATACTTTTTTTAACCAAGTCATTAATAATATCTTTATACTCATTATTATCAATATTAGCATTCTTAATACTCTTAATAAAATCAACATAATATGAATCTATTTCTCTTTTTTTGAACTTATCAAAGAATTTTCTTATTGCAGTTCTAGAAGATTTTTTAAATGAAGCTAATTTATTATCCCTCTCATCCATTAAATATACTAGTTTATTTCTCTTATCTTCAGAATTCTTTAAGTTCATTCTTATTGTATCGATTTGACTATCATATTTTCTTTCAATTTCTTTTAGAATGATTTTTTTTTGTAATTTAAATCTATTCGAAATAACTTTTTTTAATTCTGGTAATCTTTCATATACTGGTAAATATTTAAAGTCCTCCAGAAAAATTGAGTTCATTTCTGAATAGGTATATATAGTGTAGTTTTCTACTATAAAATCTTCCTTTGGTATAAAATCTTTTAAAACATTTGTTATAAAAGTATCTATAAGCTTTATATATTCAAGAGATCCCTTATATTTAGAAATCTTTTTTATTACATTTATTTCTTCTATATCAGTTTTATTTTCAATAATTTTAATGAGTTTTTCATCTGGGTTTATTACTTTATATTTTGTGCCTGTTAAATCAAAAACTAGTTTTTCAAAAGTACTTTGAATTACTTTGTCAACACCAAGATCAGGTAAAACACCAGAAATATAATCTAAAAACAAATTATTAGGTGCAATAATCAAAAAATTATCTGGATAAAATGTTTTTTCATAAGTATAAATTAAATAGGCAATTCTATGAAGAGCAATAGTAGTTTTTCCACTGCCCGCAGCCCCTTGAACAATAATTGGATTATCAATTTCTGATCTTATTATTACATTCTGTTCAGATTGTATTGTTGACACTATATCCTTTAATTTATTATCTTTGTTTTCACCTAAAGCCTTTTGTAAAAAAGTATCATTTGTCGTAATATCAACATCCATTATACTATCTAAATTCCTATGTTTAATACTATATTGCCTCTTTAAAAACAGCTCTCCTCTTGTAAAACCCTCTGGTGATTTATACGATACACTTCCTAATCTTCCATCATAATATACAGTTGCAATAGGTGATCGCCAGTCAATAATTATTAAACTGTTGTCCTCAGCTTTTGCCAAAGACATTTTTCCAATATATAATTTGCTCTTTTCTGAATTTCCTTCAATCTGAAAATCAATTCTACAAAAGTATGGATTTTTACGGGACCTGATCAAGCCATCATAATTTTTATCTAAATTGTCCAAGAATTTGGCATTTGTCATAATTTTAACATAACTTAAACTACTATCAGTTGGATCAAGATCTAAAAATGCTTCTCTCATATCAGCTTTATACTTTTTTCTATTTTTATTAGTTGCAATAATAGACGCTTCTACATAATCAATTGTATATTTTAATCGATCTTTTTCTTCACTATAATTTGGGTGGTCTATAACAGACATTTTTCTATATCCTTTCTATCAAATTTACAAATAACTATTATATTGAAAGTTTGATTTTTTTTCAATATGGAGAACCTAAAAATAGTGAAAAATCACATTCTCTTCATCTGAAAATCTTATTATATCGATTTTAGACAAAGAAAATGTGATATCTTTGGGAAAAATTGTTTTTGAATATTTAAAAAAATTTTTAATTAGGTTCTCTCTAATGATGGAATAATCTCATATTTGAAAATATCATTGCCATCTTATATTCATTACATGCATTAATAATAATATCATCTCTAATTGAATTTCCAGGTTGAATTACATATTTTACACCACTTTGAAATGCTCTGTCAATATTATCTCGGAAAGGGAAAAACGCATCTGAACCAAGAACAACATTATTTAATCCCTTTAGCCATTCTTTTTTTTCTTCTCTTGTAAACTTTTTAGGTTCAATTTTAAAATTTGTTCTCCAAGATTCTAACTCTTTTTCTGTAATATCATCTCTTAAATATAAATCAATTGCATTATCTTTTTCAGCAGTTTTTATGCCTTCTTTAAATTTCAAATCAAGCACATAAGGATGTTGTCTTAAATACCATAGATCAGCTTTATCCCCTGCCAATCTAGTACAATGTATTCTTGATTGTTGCCCTGCACCGCAACCAATAACCTGTCCATCTTTAACATAGCAAACTGAATTTGATTGAGTATATTTTAAGGTTATCATTGAAAGAATAATATCATTTTTTATATTATCAGGTATTTCTTTATTTTCTGTTACAATATTGTCTAAGCTCTTTTTATCTGGAATAAAATTATTGCGTAATTGTTCAAAATTTATCCCAAAAACATCCCTTGTTTCAACAGATTTAGGATTATAATCTTTTTCCATTTTTACAATATTGTATTTTCCCTTTTTTTTCTCTTTTAAGATTTGTAATGCTTCCTTAGTATAATCTGGTGCTATTATACCATCTGAAACTTCTTTTCTAATAATAATTGCTGTCTGTTTATCAACTTTATCACTTAATGCAATCCAATCACCAAAGGATGATAATCTGTCCGCACCTCTTGCTCTTGCGTAAGCACATGCCAATGGACTTAACTCCTTGTCTTCACAATTATAAACTTTTTTTAAAGTATCTGATAATGGAATACCTAATGCTACTCCTGCTGGACTTACATGTTTGAAAGAAGCTGCTGCTGGTAAATTTGAAGCCATTTTTAATTCTTTAACTAGCTGCCATGAATTAATAGCATCCATAAAATTAATATATCCTGGATTTCCATTTATAACTTCGAAAGGTAATTCCTCATCCATAAATAGTCTAGCTTTATCCTGATGTGGGTTACAACCATATTTTAACTTATATTCATACATTATTAACACCTCATAAATTATTATTATATAAACTACTTTGGGATATCAAAAAAATAAACTCTAATTCTCGAGTATGAATTCGCACGATTTAAGCGAACTTCAGACGAAAAGAATTTGGTATTACTTTTTAGGTTCTCCTTTGTTTATTTTAACATAGATAGTATAGAATGAAATAGTTTCAACTTATATTCTATTTAAAATGGTTGTATTTCAAAAAATTTAGAAAAAATAAAAATAGGCATGACAATTGTTCTACAAAAAAATATCCTAATATAAATTTTAATCTGGTTAGGCAGAACCAAATGCTTTATTATATACCTTATGAATAATAAAGCTAACTCTATACTTTATTGCTAAATAAAGAATGTATTTTTTATAGTTGCTGCACTTATATAGGAATCCTATCTGTTTGCAACTTTCTCTAAACATTTTATAATTTAATACTCTTTTAATTGCAACTATTTTATTTTTTTCATTACTATTATAAATATTTCTCATTATCATAGGAAAAAATGCATTAATATAATAATTTGACATATCATCCATATAAGTTTTGCACTTATTTAAACCACCATTAACTGACAACTTTTTTTTAAGATCATATTGAAGAATAAGATTTGATTCTAAATTATTCTTATACGGCTTATTCATTATACTTTCTTTATTATTTACTGTATAATAGTATAAAGATTCTTTTAATACATATGCTGATGAACATTTAAGCAATACTTCTAAATTAAATATAAAATCTTCTCCCACACCAAGCAAAGTATTAAATCTTATATTATTTTCTTTTATAATAGATGTTTCAAATAAAAAACGCCAAACAAAGCAAAGATCATTGTGACTATGTACAAACTTGTTTTCAATTATCATTTCTTTAGGAATAAGCTGTTTATTGAGTTCATATAATGGAATTATTTCTTCCCCACTTGGATTAGTTTTATATCCAGATATAACAACTTGACACTTATTCTCTTTTGCTGCCAATACCATTTTGCTCAATGCATTTCTTTTTATATAATCATCTGGATCTATAAAGTATATAAATTTACCTGTCGCTATATTTAATCCTGCGTTTCTTGCCGAACTTGATCCACCATTTTCCTTATTTATAAACTTAATACGAGAGTCAATTTTAGAATAATCTTCACAAATTTTGTCACAATTATCTTGTGAACCATCATTTACACATATAATTTCTAGATTATAATAAGTTTGATTACAAACACTATCAAGACACCTTACTAAATATTTTTCGACATTATAGATTGGAATTATTACACTAACCATATCCATTTGTTTCACCTCATAATTTTTTAATATATTCAAAAACTCACATTATGCATTATATTATCTCGTCTCTATCATGGAGAAAATCAAATTTAAAAATTATTGGGGTATCACAGTCAAACTTTCTCTAATTTTCTTGTCATGTACTGTTTATCGCTTTGTTTATTTTCCCTCTATTTTAATGATTTTGAGAGGTTTTTTTTAATATTTTCATAAGTAAGAAATGCTATAAAGTCTTCTAATTTTATCCATTATTTAATTATTTTATCATATTTTAACTAAAAATCAAAGTTATTTTTATTGTCATAAATCTTATTCACCTAAAATTTACTTAAAAAGTGCAAATTCATTTTCTAGAATTAGGAGAGTCTAAAAAATAATACCAAATTCTTTTCGTCTGAAATTCGCTTAATTCATGCGAATTCATACTCGAGAATTAGAGTTTATTTTTTGGCTATCCCCTAGGATAGGTCATATATAACAATGCATTTACAATTGCTGCCGCAACATTACTTCCCCCTTTACGTCCTTTAGCTACAATATATTCAACCCCACTATTCATAATTAACTCCTTAGATTCTACAACATTTACAAAACCTACTGGAACTCCTATTACTAATATTGGTTTTATTTTATTCTCTTTGATAAGCTCATTTAGTCTAATAAGTGCAGTTGGAGCATTACCAACTGCTATAATTACATTTTTTTTTATTTCAACTGCTTTCTCCATACAAATACTTGAACGAGTAACTCCTCTTTCCTTAGAACACTTTTTAACATCTTCATCTGAAATAAAACAATGTATTTTGGTTTTACTTTTTAGTGCTGCTGCCTTATTTATACCTGCCATTACCATTTGAGTATCAGTTACAATATCCACTCCATTTTTTATTACCTTAATTGCATTTTGCACAGCACTCTTAGAAAAGGTAAGGTTTCTTACATATTCAAAATCAGCAGTTGCGTGAATTACTCTTTTTAATATTGGTGCTTTTTCATCATCAATACAAGTTCCTTCCATTTCATCTGAAATAATTTTAAAACTTTCCTTTTCAATTTCATCTGGTAAATATGTTTTCATTATATTTCAACTCCTTTCTGTTCCCACTCATTCAAAATTCTATAAACTGCTTTCATATCAAGTGAATTTCTGATTTCGTTTACCACTTTGTCATATTCGTTTTCTTTAAATCTTTTAATATCTACTGTTTTTATATCGCTATAGCTTATACCTTTTTTATCTAGCAAAGCCTTTGCTATCTCCACCAAAACCTCTTCACTGTCAAATATTCCATGAACATAGCTTCCATAAACATTCTTAAAGGATAATCCATCCTGTTTAATTGTATTTTCAATAGTAGTAATACTCGTTATATTCTTTATTGATTCGTCACATTGAGTTAACCCCATGTGTATTTCATAACCTTCAAAGCATTTACCAACAAGTTTGGAGAAAATACCATCTACTTTTTGGAATATTCCTTTAACTCTTGTTCTAACTTTTTCTTTTTCAAATACTGTTTTTGCATCAAAAAGACCCATTCCCATTATTTCTCCACCATCTTCAACACCATATGGATCCTTCAGATTTTTACACATCATTTGATAACCACCACATATACCAAAAACAGGATTTCCTTTACTTGCATACTTCAATATTTCAGATTCCAAACCACTTTCTCTTAACCACTTCAAATCACCCATTGTATTTTTTGTTCCAGGTAATATTACTAAATCAGGACTTTTAAACTGTTTGACACTAGAAACATACCTTACTTTTATTCCTAAAATAAAATGAAAAGAATTAAAATCAGTAAAGTTTGAAATTCTCGGAAGCCTTATAACAACAATATCAAGTTCACTACTTTCCATTTTATTTGAAAATACATCTGATAAACTATCCTCATCATCAATTTTTACATTCATATATGGAATTACTCCAATTGTCGGTATTGGAATAAGATCTTCCATCATTTCAAGCCCTGGTTTCAAAATATTCACATCACCCCGGAATTTGTTTATGATATTACCTTTTATGTATTTCTTTTCATCTTCACTTTGAAGCATATATGTACCATATAACGCTGCAAAAACGCCACCCCTATCTATATCTCCTACTATTATCACAGGAGCATTTGCCATTTTTGCCATACCCATATTTACTATATCGTTTTCTTTCAGGTTTATTTCTGCTGGACTTCCTGCACCTTCAATGACAATAATATCATTTTCTTTTTCAAGAGAATTATATGCCTTCATTATTTCAGGTATAAATTTTTGTTTTTGTTTATAATAATTAATGGCATTCATATTTCCAATAACCTCTCCATTAATAATAATCTGAGTATTTTTGTCACTGGTTGGCTTAAGTAAAATAGGATTCATTCTGATATCAGGTTTTTTATATGCAGCTTCTGCCTGAACTACTTGAGCTCTTCCCATTTCAAGCCCGTCTTCAGTAATATAAGAATTGAGAGCCATATTTTGCGATTTAAATGGGGCAACCTTGTAACCATCCTGTGCAAAAATACGGCATAGTCCTGCTACTATAAGACTTTTTCCCGCATTTGAAGCTGTTCCTTGTATCATAATTGATCTGGCCATATCTTTTTTCCTCCATAATAAGCACTAAAAAATAATACCCAATTCTTTTTGTCTGAAGTTCGCTTAATTCTTGGGAATTCATCCTCGAGAATGTTGATTTATTTTTTTGCTATCCCTTATTTATGATTTCATTCAATGCTTTTAAAATAATTATATTATCTCTGTGGCTTTTAACAGCTATTCTAAAATATCGGTTATCCAATTCTTTGAAATCATTACATTTTCTGATCAAAATGCCTTTTTCATATAATTTACCATATAAATCAATATTATAATCAATCTTAAATAATATAAAATTTGTATAACTTTCAAAAACATGAAGTCCTATATTTTTCAAACCCTTTGTTAAATATTTTCTTTCTTTAGCTGTATTGTATATGGTTTTATTTATATATTCTTTGTCTTTTAATGCACACACACCAGCAATTTGTGCTGGTGTTGATACACTCCAAGGCTGACTTGCTTTGTAAATATTTTTTAAGAACTCCACATTCGAAGAAATACAGTAACCTAATCTTAAACCAGCCATAGCAAAGCTTTTTGTAAATGCCTTTAATATTACTAAATGATCAAACTCACACAAATATTTCTTAAAACTAGTGTTTTCTTTTTCTTCAGTGAAATCCAAAAAACATTCATCTATTATCAAATAACTATTTATTTGCCTGCATTTTATTGCAATTTCATATAAGAGTTTATTATCAATTAACATTCCTGTTGGATTATTTGGATTGCATATAAATACTATTTTCAATCCATTTATTAAATTTAATATATCTGACTGAATTTTAAATTCATTTTCTGACTTTAATACATAATACTGAATTTCACATCCAACCTGTTTTAATGCTGCTTCATACTCTGAAAATGTTGGAGCAATAAGTAATGCCTTCTTCGGATGTATAGCATAACACATCCTATAAATAATATCTGCTGCACCATTTCCACAAACAATTTGCTCATTCCTTACATTTTCATGTAGACTTATAGCCTCTACAAGTTTGTTACAATATATGTCAGGATATGACTCATAACTATTAATAGAGTTCTTTAGACATTTCTTAACATCTTTTGGCAATCCCATTGGATTAATATTTGCTGAGAAATCAATGGGTTTTACTTTTTTTTCTCTTATATATGAATAAATGTCACCACCATGAGTCTTCAAACACATATCACACCTCTTATTATAATTGCTAAAAACACAACAATGATTCCTGTAACATACATCAACCTATTTACAAGAATTATATCCTTGGGTTTTATTTTCCTTATATTATCACCTATTGTTGGCTTTTTTATAAGTTTTCCAAAATAAGATGCCTCTCCTCCAAGTTGTATATCCAGCGCTCCCGCACATACTGATTCTGTTTGTGCAGAATTTGGACTTCTATGCTTTCTTTTATCTCTACAATAAATTTTTATAGCATTTTTTGAGTTCATCCTTAAAATAAATGATGAAAAAATCATTATCACAGCAGCTATTCTGGCAGGAATAAAATTTGCAATATCATCAAGCCAAGCTGCGAATTTTCCAAAATAGAAATACTTTTCATTTTTATAACCTATCATTGAATCCATCGTATTGATAGCCTTATATAAAAATGCCAAAGGGGCACCTCCAATTGCCATAAATATTATTGGGGCAACTACTCCATCTGTTGTATTTTCACTCACTGTCTCTACTGTCGCTTTTGTAATACAATTCATATCTAAGTCTTGTGTATCTCTACCAACAATATAAGACAAATACTTTCTAGACTCCTGTAAATTGTCATTGATAAGCTGATAATAAACCTTCATACTTTCAATTTTAAGTGATTTTATGGCTAATATTTGGTAGCAAAAATAGATTTCAATTACCAATCCTAGATAATAATTCAACATATTTGCCAAATATAAAATAACAAATGGAATAAAAAAACTTAGCATTGCAACAATAAATACCAAAATTATACCAGCAACAAATTTATTTTTTAATACTTTTCTAATTTTTTTTTCTAAAAAGTTTACTGTATTTCCTATCAAACATATTGGATGTGGTAATCGAATCGGATCACCGAAAACCAAATCTAATACAACTGCACATATTATTATTATAACTATTTTCATATTTATTAATAAATTTCCTTTTTAAAATATAGATTTATTTTTTTTGTATTCAAAGCAACTATTTATAAATTTAGATGCAAGACCTATATCTGACCAAAAATGTAAATGTGGATAACATGCAAAAATATTTTTATTAAAAAATCCTGTAAACCAACCTTTTCCATTGCTCTTTTTAGCATATAAGTCTTCAGTTTTTAAATCACTCTTTGAATAATGGTATTCATGACCTGGAATACTTTGCCCTTCTCTTAAAAGCATTGTATCTTTTTTTGCCATAAGTGTTACATATCCAAAGTTTTGTAATTTTTCCGTCATTGCACAATTCATGTCAATAATAGAGACCATAGGATATTTAACATTTTTATTTGAAATGCTCTTTCCCAAATACATAAATCCACCACACTCAGCAAATATTGGTAAACCATTGTTCCCAGCATTATTTATACTTCTAAGCATTGATATATTTTCACTAAGCTTTTTAGCATAAACTTCGGGATAACCTCCACCTAAAATTAAACCTTCTATATCTAAAGGTAATTGTTCATCTTCTAATGGAGAAAAAAATACTAGTTTGGCTCCCATTTCTCTCAAAAGTTCTAATCCATCCATATAATAAAAACAAAAAGCTTTATCTTTTGCCACAGCTATTTTAACAGTACTGTGCTTTTCATATTCAATTTCTTCATAGCCAAATAAAGTAGTTTTTCTTGCAATATCTAAAATCCCATCTATTTCTATGTTTTCTTCAGCAAGTTTTGCAAGTAAATCAATTTTCTCTTTCAACTTTAGAACTTCTGTTGCTGTAACTAGTCCCAAATGCCGACTTTTTAAAAATACTTTTGGTTCTTCTGGCATAAAACCCAAAACTTTTATTTTGAGATGAGACTCTACCATTTTCTTATAAAATTGATACATATGACTTCTAGTTTTGTTAAGAATGACCCCAACAATCCTATTTGTAAAAAAATCAAGATAACCTTTTATCATAGCAACAATTGATAAAGCTATTCCAGAACAATCAACGACCAAAATAACAGGTATTCCCATTCTATTTGATATATCACAAGATGAGTATTTTTGAGTCTTTCCACCAAGTCCATCATAAAACCCCATAACCCCTTCTATAACTGATATATCAGAGTTATAGCTGTTTTTCGCCATAAGATATTTTGATACCTTTTCACCACATATGAACAAATCTATGTTTCTTGAGTCAGTTCCTATGATTTCACTATGAAACATTGGATCAATATAATCGGGACCACATTTAAATGAAGCCACTTTAAGTCCTCTATTTTTTATAGCTTTTAAAATAGCACAAGTGATAGTTGTCTTTCCACATCCACTATTTGTTCCTGCAATCATAATTCTATCAATCTTTTTGCTATTCATTTTTACCTCCATCTCTTTACAATATAAAAAATAATATGATATTATTTTTTATCCTTTTCTAATTATATATACAGGATTATTCGCCATCATGAGGTTACAGTCACCCTTTGTCATATTCTTAGCACAATTTAAACAGGTAACATCCACATTAAGATTCAACTCCTTAAATATATTTATTGCTACACTAAGGGTTTCAAGAGTTATAGCATTAATAACAATTAAGATTTCAGGATTTATTTTATACAAATATAAAATCATCTCACGAAGCCTACCTTTGCTTCCACCAATAAATACTTTATCTGGAACAGGAAGATTTTTTAGTTCTTCCAATGCTTCGCCAAAAACTGGTATAAGATTTAAGGCACCCAGAGCTTTTTTATTATCATACAAAAGTGTATATGCCTCAATATCCTTTTCAAATGCATATACAATTCTATTATAAGCCTTTCTTGCCATCTCTATTGCAACAGAACCACTGCCAGCTCCTATATCAAAAACTATATCAGTCGGCTTTATTTTTAACATATTTACAGAAACCCATCTTACCTCTTGCTTTGTCATAGGTGTTTTATTTCTAAAAAATTCCTTATCAAAAAGCATATTTTCTTTATTTATATAATTCTTATTTTCAAATAGTAATACTGTCATATTATCAAAATCATATTGGTAAAGATCTGATACAGTACCTTTTATAAATCTCTCTTTTGACATAGAAAGCATTTCTCCTGCAATTACATTTATATTATAAATACCAAGTTTGTATAAATTTTCAAGAATGCTCGAGGCATTATTGTCTCCCCCAGTTAAAACAAAGGTGTATCTATTATATGCTAAATATCCCAAAATACTTTTTTCTCTACCATGTAAGCTCACAATATCAATATTTTCATATCCAATTCCTATCTTAGCACAAAAATATTGCAAACTACTTATTCCACATATAGATTCTACTCTATACCTATCCTCCAGTTTTTCAACTAAAGTTTTTCTCATACTAAAAAAACCTACATCTCCAGATACTAAAACTGCTATACTTCTAGCCTTTGATGTTTCTATTTTCTTTATAATTTCAGCATAATTACACTTTATAATATCATTTCGAAAGTTTTTAAAAAGCTCATAAAATCTATCAAATGAATATATTTCTTCGCAAGAATTAAAAAGCTCAATAGCCCTTTGTGTTAGTTGTTTTATATCTCCTGGTCCACTTCCAATTATAAATATGTCTTTTTTCATACATCCTCATTTACTCTTTCAGCAAGTATATCTACTAATCTTTTATCATAACCCAGGGTTTTACCCAAAGATATTTTCATATAACTATTTTTTTCTAAATACTCCTCAATCTCCTTTGGTATATCTTCTCTTATATGAACTCCATCAAATAAAAAGTATGGTATCACCTTTATTTCAGATATTCCTTTTGCCTTAAGATTATCAAGACCAACTTTTAGGTTGGTTTCACTAAACTGTAAAAATGCCACTTCAATCACATTATTTGTTATCTTCTCTTTTAAATCTTTTACTATTTTATATAATGTATCCTCAGTAGATTTTTCTCTGCTTCCATGTGCTAATATCAATATTCCATTCATTTTATAATTCTCCCTCTTCTTTCATTATTATAAATGCCTTTTTAGCAGCTTCTAAAGTTTTTTCTACATCCAATTTAGTATGTGCCTCACTCAAAAACATAGCTTCAAATTGTGCTGGTGCCAAATTAATTCCATACTTCAACATAAGATTGAAAAATCTTGCATAAAGCATAACATTACTTGATTTCGAACTCTGAAAATCACATACTATTTCATTTGTGAAGAAAACACAAACAAGAGAAGCTATACTATTTACATGAATTGGCAAATCATAAGTACTGGCAAGTTTAATAAATCCATTAGCCAGAATACTTGCACAATTTTCAATTTTTTTATAAATACTTTTTCTTTCCTTTAGTATGGTGATTTGTGCAATTCCTGCTGCCATTGCAATTGGATTGCCAGAAAGCGTTCCTGCTTGATATACTCCCCCAAGAGGTGCTACCATCTCCATAATCTCCTTTCTTGCACCATAGGCACCTACAGGCATACCACCTCCAATTATTTTACCAAATGTAACAATATCAGCTTTTACATTAAAATACTCTTGAGCCCCTCCAAGAGCAAGTCTAAAACCAGTTATTACCTCATCAAAAATTAAGAGTGTATTATTCTCATCACATAAATTGCGAATTTCCTCCAAAAACCCTTTCTTTGGAAGAACCAACCCCATATTTGCTGCAACTGGTTCTATGATAAGAGCTGCAATCTTCCCATTATTTTGCTCAAACAACTTTTTTACACTTTCTATATCATTGTATTGTGCAATCAAGGTATTCTTAGTAAACTCATTTGTCACACCTAAACTGTCAGGATTTGAAAAAGTAAGTGCTCCTGATCCTGCCTTTACAAGCATACTGTCATTATGTCCATGGTAACAACCATCAAATTTTATAATCTTTTCTCTTTTTGTATAACCTCTTGCAAGTCTTAATGCACTCATCACAGCCTCTGTTCCACTATTTACCATTCTTATCATTTCAATATTTGGAACAATATCGATTATTAATTCTGCTAAGGTAACCTCTCTTTTAGTTGGTGCACCAAAACTCAGTCCACCTTCAACAGCCTTTATAACACTTTTCTCAATTTCCGAATGTCTATGCCCTAATATCATAGGTCCCCATGAGCAAACATAATCAATATATTCCTTATCATCTATGTCATAAATTTTAGAACCATTTGCACACTTTATAAATAGTGGCTCTCCACCCACTGCTTTGAAAGATCTTACTGGACTGTTTACTCCTCCTGGCATTACTTTCTTTGCTCTGTCAAACAAACTTGTACTCATCATCCTATATCTCCTTTTAATATTGCATCTGATAACTCCTTAGCATAATAAGTTATGAGGATATCAGCGCCCGCTCTAAAAATACTTACTGCACTTTCACACATAGCAGCATATTCATCAATGAATCCCATTTTAGCTGAACTTTTTATCATAGCATATTCCCCACTTACACTATAAGCACAGATAGGATAATTTGTATTGTCTTTTAATTCCTTAATAACGTCAAGATAAGGCATTGCAGGCTTTACCATTAAAATATCTGCCCCTTCTTTTATATCAAGCAATCCTTCCTTTATTGCTTCTCGTCTATTATGATAGTCCATTTGATAGGTTTTACGATCCCCAAATGTAGGTGTAGATTTTGCAACATCTCTAAATGGTCCATAAAAAGAAGAGGCATATTTAGCCGAATAAGACATTATTGGTTTATCGTAAAATCCATTTCTATCAAGTAATTTTCTTATAGCTCCAACTCTACCATCCATCATATCCGATGGAGCAACCATGTCTGCACCTGCTTCAATATGAGATAGAGAAATTTTAGCAATATAATCAAGTGTCTCATCATTTATAATTTTATAATCTTTTACAATTCCACAGTGACCACTTAATGTATATTCACACATGCAAACATCTGTAATGACTGTCATTTCAGGATAATGTAACTTAATTTCTCTTATAGCAGTCTGTATTACACCATCTTTTGCATAAGCACCACTACCCAAATCATTCTTATAACTTGGAATACCAAATAGCAAGACATATTTTATACCTTTAGATAATGCTTGTTCAATTGCAGACGAAACACTATCTGGACTATAATAAAAATGTCCTTCAAGAGAATTTATAGATTCCTTTATATTAGTTCCTTCCCTTATGAACAAAGGCAATATCAAGGCTTTAGAAGAAATCCTTGTTTCTCTTGATAAATCTCTAATATTCATATCATTTCTTAGTCTGCGTGGTCTTACTTCAATCATTTTTCACCTCTAAAAATTTTTTAATAATACTTTCAATTGTCGCTTCATCTGAAATATAATATTTTATTGCATATTTTCTTGCAGCTTCTGCAGTTTGATTACCAATACAAATACCTATAATTTTTGTAAAATCAATTTTCCCCATAGATTTTACAAAACCTTCTACAGTAGAAACACTGGTAAATGTAACATATATATCATTTTTCTCATTAATCAGTTGTTCTATTTTATCTTTATTCATATTTATATATGAAGTCTCATAAATTGCTATGTCATTAAATTTTTTTCCTGCTTTTTCAAAAATATTAATAATCTCTTTACTACCTTTGAGTGCACGCAACAAAAGGATTTTTCCCTGCTTATTAACTAATTCGCAAAGACCTTCCCCAAGATGCTTTCCATCATAAATTTCTGGTATAAAATCAGCAAATATACCATATTCATTTAGTGAATCGGCTGTTGGCTTTCCAATTGCAGCAATTTTTATATCTTTTAGTATTCTAAAATCCTTTTTGTTATTTTTTAGGTAATTAAAAAATACTTTAACACCATTTCTACTTGTAAAAGCTAACCACTCATATCCCTTAATGTTTTCTATAGCTTTTTCCAATATTTCATTTTTTAAAATTTCATGTATTTCAACACATGGACTATCATAAACATCTGCTCCTAATTCCTTCAGGTAACTACTTAAGGTACCACCTGAACTTTTAGGTCTTGTTACAATAATCTTTTCACCAGAAAGAATTTTTTTTGCATGCCAATCATATTTTTCTGATAATGCACAAACTTCGCCTACAATAACAACAGCTGGTGATTTTATATCTTTTTTAACAGTTTCTTCAAAAAGGCTTTCAATTGTTGTAACAATTTTTCTTTGATTGCCTCTTGTTCCGTTTTCAACAATAGCTGTAGTCATTTTTTTATCCATTCCTGCATCAATTAATCCATCTGTTATTTGTTTTAACGATGAAACACCCATTAAAAAGACAAGTGTTCCTCCTATTTTTACCAGAGACTCAAAATCAATGTTTAAAGGTTCATTGGCTTTCTTATGTCCTGTTATAATATGAACACTGCTACAAAAATCCCTGTGTGTAACAGGAATCCCTGCATAAGATGGAACAGAAATAGCAGATGTAATTCCTGGAACAACCTCAAAAGGAATATTATTTTGTACTAAAAGCTCCAGTTCTTCTGCACCACGTCCAAACAAAAAAGGATCTCCGCCCTTGAGTCTTACAACTCTTTTTCCTCTCAATGCCTCTTTTAACAATATTTCATTGATTTTCTCCTGTCCAACTAAATGATAACTACTTTTTTTGCCAACATCTATTTTTAAAGCACTTTCAGAACTTATTCTTAATATTTCTTCCGAAACCAAGCGATCATAAACAACAACCTCAGCTTTTTTTAGAAATTCCATCCCACGAAGAGTTAAAAGACCTAGTTCACCAGGTCCTGCACCCACTAAAGCAACAAATCCCTTACTCATATAATTTCAAGAACCTCCCTTCTCAGTCTATTCGCAAGATTTTTACCAATTTTTTCAGCATGATATAGTTCGCCACACTGAATTCCTTTAACAGCTATTTTTCTTCCCTCATCTACAAATAATCCATTTAAAACTAGTTTATCTCCATCTATTCTTGCATATGCAGCAACAGGTGATGAACATCCTCCATTTAATTCCATAACAAATGCTCGTTCCGAGTCTGAAATAATTTTTGAAGTATTATTGTGAAATTTTTTTAAATAATCTGTTTTTTCATTTTCCCTTGACTGAACAGCAATAATCCCCTGACATGCAGCTGGCATAATTTCTTCAGTTGTAAAATACCTACTGATTCTATCTTCAAGACCTAGCCTTGTTATTCCAGCTGCTGCTAGAATAATAGCACTAAATTCACCATCATCTAGTTTTTTAAGTCTTGTAATAACATTTCCTCGAATTGGCTCAATATTTGAATACCTCATCTTTTTAAGTTGAAGTATTCTTCTCTTACTGGAACAACCAATAGGTTTTGTTTCATCTCTAATTCCAATGGGTAAAATCAATACATCTCGCTCATCTTCTCTACAAGACAAAGCAACAATAGGTAACTTCTTATTTATCTTCATTGGCATGTCCTTATAACTATGGACAGTAATATCTACAACTCCCCTTAGCAAAGCTTCATCCAATTCTTTTACAAACAAACCTTTTCCACCGATTTTATCCAAAGTTTTATCTAAAATCTTGTCTCCTGAAGTTTTCATAGTAACTAACTCTGTTTTTATACTACTATCAAATCTTTTTATCGCCTCAATAACAATTTCAGCTTGAATGATAGCAAGCTTACTATCCCTGCTGCCCACTCTCACTATTTGCATTTTTTTTATCTCCCTTTTTTAAAATATATCTTATAATACAAGCTTTTTCTTTTACATTTTTGTGGTTATTTCCTTCTTTTGAAATCAAGCCTCCAACTACATCATCATCATAAAATATAGCAGGAAAGAAAAAATCACATTGCTCTTTATTGTCTGATATATTTACAAGAATACTTCTGCTTTTTGCTTCCTTATAAATCTGTTCATTGATTTCTCTACAATTTGTAGCAACCAGAATCATAAATACATTATCTAAGTCCCTTGATTCATATTCTCTCTTTTTTATTATGAGCTTTTTCTGTTTGTGTAAAACTTCAAGTGTTTTGCTTAATTTTGGTGCTACAACTAATATATCCACATCAAACTTTAATAAAGATTCTATCCTTCTAGTAGCAATTTTTCCTCCACCTATTACCACTATCTTTTTCTTCTTTATATCGAGAAAAATAGGAAAATAAGAAAGTTTTTTTTCTTTAAGACCTAACTCTTTTTTTAAAAATAAGTAAGCTCCTTCTAAATCTAAACCTTCCTCTTTATAAGGTCTACCAACTAATAGAACTTTAACGCCCAATTTTTTGGCTGCCGAAAGTTTTTCTAAAAATCCTCCGCTTTTACCAGTTTCCTTTGTGACCAAAAATTTAGCAGTTACTTGTTCTATCATTGCCTTATTCATATTTTCACTGAATGGTCCTTGCATACATATAATATTTGAGACATTAAAATTCAAATTATTACACTCATTTACTGCTTTTATCGTTGGTAGAACTCTTAAAAATAAACGTTGTCTATAATTTTCAATAGTTGTATAGGGTAAAAGCTCTTTGCTACCTGTTGTAACTAAAACATTACCAGTAGTACTGTTCAAATATTTACATACCTCACAAATATCAGGAAACTCTCTAACATTTTCATACTCAAGTAAGGGTCTTATTACTCTAAGGTATTTTTTATTCCTTTTTTCTATAGCTGTTTTAATGTTGTCTGAAATTATATTTGCATAAGGGTGTGTAGCATCTACAACATAGTCATAGTTATCTATTAAATCAGTAATTTCAGCAAGAGAAAGTCTTCCTTCTTTTATTATTAGATTTGGCATATTTGGCATAACTAAAGAACCATATTCAGTAGCCACTACAGCTGTAACATATGCTCCTCTTACTGTCATAAACTCACATAATTTTCTTCCTTCATTCGTCCCAGCAAAAACAACCACACTTTTCAAATATCTTACCTGCTTTCTATTTTATAACCTCTTGGAGTTACTAATTTATTGGCAATTACCTTAGTGGAAGAATTACCTATAATAATAGTAGTAAACATATCCACATTTTCATCTTTTAATTTTTCAAGAGAAAGAATTCTATACGTTTGTCCCTCTCGAGCAATATTTTTCACATAACCACACATGGTTTCTCCACTAATATTTTTCATCACTATTTCACATGCTTTCTTTAAAAAATCCCTCCTTTTTTTGCTGACTGGATTATAAATGGCTATAACAAATCCAGCTTTTGATGCCAAATCAAGTCTTTTTTCAATATCTTCCCATGGGGTTAAAAGATTACTTAAAGATATAACGGCAAAATCATGGGTAAGTGGTGCTCCCAACACTGCTGCTGCTGTATTTGCCGCAGTAATTCCAGCTATTACTTTAATTTCTTCCTCTACTCCAAGTTCTTCACATACCTCATACATTAGTGCAGCCATTCCATAGACTCCTGCATCTCCACTTGAAACAATGGCAACATTTTGATTTCTTTGAGCTGCAAGTGCTGCTTTCTTACACCTATCCAACTCCTTCTTCATAGCAGTTTGAATTATTTCCTTACCTTTTATCAAATCTTTTATCAGATCAATATAAACACTATAACCTACAATAACATCACTATTTTTTATTGCCTCCTGAGCTTTAGGCGTTATTTGTATATTTTCTCCTGGTCCTATCCCTATTATATAAATCATAAAAAATTATTAAGGGATACTCTTTTATTATCTTTCCATTTTTGGAACTTTCCCATATACTCTCTTATAAGAATTTTCATAGATTCTATTTCCTTTGAATTATCTCTACGTCCCGTTTTTCCTAGTGTATCTATATTGTAGTAGTGCATCCCTTCTATCCTCTGTATTTCAGGATCGATATCTCTTGGAACTGCTAAATCAATTACATATTCTGGTTTTTTCTCACAAACTGCTATCATTTTATGTGAAATTGTTTGATGTGGGCTTGATGTAGCACTAATTAAAATATCTACCTGGTGAATTAATGTTTCCCTTTGTTCATAATCAATAGTAATGCAACCAATTGGCACTATTGTTTCTTTATTGTTACAAGTTCTCTTTGTAACAAAAACCTTACATCCTTTTAATAACAATTCCTCACAAACCATTCTTCCTATGACTCCATTTCCAATTACCAAAGCTTTTGTCTTATAGTTTTTCGAAATAAATTCTTCTAGTAATTTTATTGAATAGCTAGCAACTGATGGAGAAACAGACCTAAGTACAAGTTGTGTTTTCACTTTTTTTGCACAAGTCACCACATAGCGAAATAATGTATTTAATGTTGCATCACTTGCCTTTTCTTCTTTAGCAATGTGTATTGCCTCCTTAACTTGTGAAATAATCTGATCCTCCCCAAAAATCATTGAATGAATTCCGCAAGCAAGCTCAAAAAGATAACTCATAGCTTTTTCATCTTTTTTTATATAAAGATGATTTTTAAAATCCCTTTCACAAAACTTCGCAGCCTCACAAAAAAAACTAATAGGATCAATCTCAACTTCAGACTTATCATATGAAATATAAACCTCTGTTCGATTACAAGTTGATATTATAACTACACCTGAAATATTATAGTTCTCTTTCATCCTTAAAAGTGATTTTCTTACTTCAATGGATGTAAAACTTATATTTTCTCTAAGTTCAATACTAGTAATTTTGTAATCTATACCCACCATTACAATGTTCAAAAGCTGCACCTCCATTCATAAACTGCAATTGCAATTGTAATTTTATTTTTTACTCTTTTTCTTAAAATCAAGTTACCATTATTACTAGCAAGGTAAGCTGCCCTTTCACACACATTATCCACACCCACATTATTTTTTACAAATTCTGAGGATGTAAATTCTCCTTTAACTTCCCTTAACTGTTGACTAGTATATGTTTTTAGTAAATATCCATATTTACAACATAAGTTCACTATTGATCTTTCTTCTTTTTTTATATCAATAGTTGCAATATTACTTACTAAATATTTAGGTATATTCATCTCATCAAGAACTTCTATAAAAAATTCTTCCAATTTTTCTGAATCAATCCCTTTTCTACATCCAATACCCACAAAAAAACGTTTAGGTCTCATAATAAGAGTTTTGTCAAATTTTTTATTAATATTATCTGGTTTTTTCCCCATATAATCACAAATGCAAATACCTATTTCCATATTTAAATTTGTAAAAAAACTTGGTATCAAGCCCTCAACAGGATAGTCACAATAAAATCCAATCTTTTCATTATTCAATATAGCTGCCGATATATATTTAATATTCTCAACATTTTCTATGTGCAAATTATTTTTAGTTGCCCAAACATCTACAGCAAATTTATTATTTATGTCAGTTGCAGTTGTAATAACTACTTGGCCTTTCAAAATATCAGCTATTTCATTTGCTATTTCATTTCCACCACCTAAATGTCCTGATAAAATCGGAATTATGTATTTACCAGCTTCATCTACTACTATAACAGCAGGGTCTTTGTCCTTTGAATAAATAAATGGTGCTATTGCTCTTACTGCAATTCCCACTGCCCCAATAAAAACAATTCCTTTACTTTTATCAAAAGCAGTCTTTGTAAAATCATACAACTTATCCTTAAGTAGAAGCAAACATTGACTTTCATATTTTGAATAACCTATTGCATGATGTCCAGATTCTCTGAGCCTATTGGTTATTTTTGAACAAATTAATCCGCCCCTTTTTGTAAAAGAAACTAATGTTATTGTCATTAATTTTTTGCCTTCCTGAATTTATGAGTAAAATTCCCATTATATAATTTTGATCGTTCATATTCACAACTCAGAAAATCTCCAACCAGTATGAGTGACATTTTAGTGATATTATTTTTCACAGCACTTTTATGTAAATTCCCAACAATTGTATGTATAATCTTCTGGTCAGGCCACGTAGCCTTGTATACAATGGCAGCTGGTGTTTCAAATAAGTAACCACCGAGTATTAATTTCTTACTTAGCTCCTCTATCATTGAAGAAGTTAAAAACAAAACCATGGATGCTTTATGTGAAGCAAGTTTTGAAATTTCCTCATCTGGTGGTACAGAAGTTCTTCCTTCCATTCTTGAAAGAATCACTGTTTGACTTACTTTTGGCAAAGTATATTCAACATTCAGTGCAGCTGCCGCTCCACAAAAAGAGCTCACTCCCGGAACCACACAATACTTTATATTATATTCGTCCAAAATATCCATCTGCTCCCTAATCGCTCCATATATGCTGGAATCACCTGTGTGAAGTCTAACAAAAACCTTATCTTTATCATGTTCTCTTACAAGAACTTCTATAACTTCTTCCAATGTCATAGAAGCACTGTTAAAAATCTTACAATCTGGTTTTGTATACTCGAGTAATTCAGGATTAACCAGAGAACCTGCATATATAACCAAATCAGCTTTTTTTAAAATCTCACAACCCCTTACAGTAATCAAGTCTACCGCACCTGGTCCTGCACCAACAAAATAAACCATTATCATTCTCCTCTAATTGATACTCAAAAAACAAACTAGTCAAATTTTTTTAAAAGTGATATTACTTTTTAGTTTTTTTAACAATAATAACTGAAAAATAACTACTTTCCTCATTTAATTCACTAAGGTCATCATATAATTTCTCATTTTCCATAAAACAGCATTCTGCCATACTTGCATTATTTAGTAAATTATGTTGTGTCAATTTCTCTTTGATCTTTAATATACTCTTTCCGCTTTTCATAAGTACCATATTCCCGTCTATATCTAAAAACTCATCTACACCTTCATAAGATGCTGGAATGATATGGAGGGACTCCTTACCATCACATAATGAAATACCAAGCTTTGCAGCAGCTGCACAAAAAGACGGAACTCCATTAATAATTTTTGCAAAATAACCTTTACTTATAACTAGTCTATGTACATACATATATGTAGAATAAATTGTTGGATCACCTAATGTTATAAATGCTAAATTTAAGCCTTTTTCAAGTTCAGCACAAATTAAATCTGCACATTCTCTACGACTTTCCTTTAAAAGTGATTCTTCTCTTGTCATAGGCATACTGCAATATATTACATCTTTATCAATGATATACTCATTCACAATTTTAAGTGTATTTTTATTTCCTCCTGTATCAGGTACAACAATAATATCAACATCTTTCAAAGTTTCTACTGCCATTAGAGTAAGCAACTTTTTATCACCAGGTCCTACACCCACTCCATAAAGAATTCCTTTCAATTTTTTCACCTCCTTTAAGGGCATAATCAAAAATTTGACTAGTTTATTTTTTGGATATCCCTTAGGAGAACCTAAAAAATAATACCAAATTCTTTTCGTTTGAAGTTCGCTTAAATCGTGCGAATTCATACTCGAGAATTAGAGTTTATTTTTTGGATATCCCTTAGCTCATTTATAAAATCTATTGCATTATCTGTTTGCATCAGTAAACCATGTTCAGTAGAAAAAACAATGAGCTCAATTTTTATTTTATTCATAACTCTATAATTCATATGAAATACTATTCTTTTTAATATGCTCTCATATACTAATTTATCAATATCTTGTAACATTATGATATTATGAATTTCATTTGTTGTCTTAGCATTCATTACTTTTTCAATGGTAGCTTTATTTGCACCTGCCAAACCACAGTGAGCTGAAAAAACTTCATTTCTACAGTCAGCAATTTTAGAGTGTGTATTCATAACTCCTGCGGCTACCTTAACTAATTTACCTATGTGTCCAACAAAAAGAATTTTTTCAAATCCCAGATAACATGAGTAATCAAGAACCTCTCCAATAAAATTCGAGCATTTTACAGCATTCTCAATATCAAGTTCTAAATTGTCTCTAGCAAAGCAAACACCATAATTGCCTGGCGAAATAAGTAACACATCTTGCCCACTTTTTTTTCTTGAATTAAGTTCGATCTTAATAGTTTCAACTAATGCACTTTCACTCATTGGCTCTACAATTCCTGTTGTCCCTAAAATTGATATACCGCCTAAAATTCCAAGTCTTTCATTAAAGGTTTTCTTAGCTATTTCCTCACCCTGGGGAACAAATATTTCAACATTAAATCCACCTTCATAACCATATAGTTGTGCAACATCTTCCAAAGATTTTTTTATCATTTTCCTTGGTTCAGGGTTAATAGCTGCCTCACCTATTTTACATGGTAGTCCTTCATTAATTACTCTCCCAACACCAATACCACCATCAATTTTTATTCCTTTTTTAGATTTATTAACTCTTGCATATATTTTTATTCCATTTGTCACATCTGGGTCATCGCCAGCATCCTTGGCAACACAACAACTAACAGAACATTCATGAATCATAGCATCATCAATTTCCATTTTAAATTCTCTGCTGTCTGGAAACCTTAATTGAACACTTTGTATTATTTTCTTCTCAAAAAGCATTATAGCGCAGGCTTTTGAGGCAGCTGCTGCACAGCTTCCTGTTGTAAAACCTTTTCTTAATTTTTTACCTGATTTGACTATATATTCATTCATTTTTACTCCAAGTCTTTATAGCTTTTCGTGCTTCAGATATAGTATTTGTACTGCCTTCAAAAGAAAAACCATCTTTTTTCTTCAATATCTCCATTAAATGTCCGATTCTTGGAAGCCTTAGGTTTGCATTTCTTATTTTCTTTGGATTTTCAAAGACTTCCTTTGGAGTGCCTTTTAGCATAATCTTTCCCTGTTCCATTACATAAACATAGTCACAATATAGTGGCACAATATCAATATCATGTGTTGAAATAATTATTGTTAATCCTAATGTTTTCTGTATTTTTCTTAGTAATTTCATAATCTCACTTACTCCAATTGGATCAAGTCCTGCTGTAGGTTCATCAAGTACCAGAACTTCTGGTTGCATAGCAATAACTCCAGCAATTGCAACACGCTTTTTCTGACCAAAACTAAGAAAATGGGTTGGCTTATCCTTTAGATGAGATATATTAGTTCTCTCCATTGCAGTATTTACTCGTTGCCGAACTTCTTCTTCAGATAAATTCATATTTACTGCTCCAAAAGATATATCCTGATATACACTGGCTGAAAATAATTGACTATCTGGATCTTGAAAAACTATACCAACCGATTTACGAAGATTTTTTAGACCTTTTCGTGAATATGCCAGTGGAAATCCATTAAATAAGATATCACCACTGAAAGGTTTCAATATTCCATTTAATGTAAGAAACAATGTTGATTTTCCTGTACCATTACCACCTAATACCGCAGTTGTATTTCCTCTCTCCAATTCAAGTGTTATACCTTTTAAAGCATGAGTTCCATCGCTATATTTGTAGTGTAGGTTTCTTACTTCAATTATATTTTTACTCATTATAGTCCTCCAGAATAATATCTCAAAAACAATGCAAGTATTATCAAAAATAAATTTATCATAGTAGGTACAAAATAATGCTTCCATTTAGTTTCAAATGAAGACTCAATAACATTAATCTCTCCATCATATCCCCTTGATTCAAGTGCAGTATAAAGCTCATTAGATCTTTTATATGATCTTATAAAAAGAGTCGTTGCCAATATTGCAAGTGAACGATAACTTTTAAAAAAACTTGAATAACCCATTCGTGACTTTTGTGAAGTAATCATTATATCCATAGTCTCAAGCAATACAAAGATAAAGCGATAAACCAACCCCATCAGTTCAATAAATAACTTTGGAACTTTAAGTTTTCTAAGTACTTGCAATAAATCAACAACTGGAGTATTTAGTGATAAATAATATAAACAGGATACCATGCCTAAAGCTTTAAAAAATAAACTTGAAGCATTCTGAATCCCTTTAATTGTTATACCTATATTGGTTCCAAAAATCGATATATAATATAAAAAAATATTTTGTTTTTCTGAAACACTAATTCCAATCGTTAAAACTCCAATAATTAAAAATGACATAGGAATTGTCATCAGCTTTATAAAAGCAAGAAAAGGTATACCGCCTTTGAAGATAGTATACCAACCCATAATAATAATTACTGCACTAGAAACAATAATTGAGTTAGCCCAAAGACATACTCCAAATGTCAAAATACAAAAAATACATTTGTACATCGGGTCTTGTTTATTTAATTTCGATATATATGCATACTTATCAATGTATATCATTATTTGCTAACTTCTTCCTTCTTTTTTCTACCTCTCATATAACCTAATCCATAAAAAACAACAGCTGAACCTATAGCTGCCTGAAGAACAAAAAGCAAACTCTCAATTTCTCCACTTTTAGGTTCAAATATTGGAGAAAACCAAGGTTCATAGTCAGCATTTATATCAGTTATTACCTCTTCAGCTTCACCATCCGCCCCACCAAATTCTCCATCTTTAACAATTATAAGTGGAAGTACTGCAAGAGTTATGACTATTGCGACAAGTATAAGATTTTTGATAATACTTTTATAACTTTTACTGTCTTTAATATCTTCCATGTCTATACCTCCTTTGAAATAATTTTCAAATCTTTTAATTCCTGTTTACCATAGGCTTTAATCGCATTAAAAATCAATATAGTTAAAATACCTTCACTAATTGCCAAAGGTATCTGAGTAATAGCAAAAACGCTCATAAACTTCAGAAGTGAAGCTGTAAATCCACCTGCTTCAGAAGGAAAAGCAAGTGCAAGTTGTACTGAAGTCATAATATAAGTTGACAAATTGCCAAGTGCAGCCGCCAAAAATATTGCAAGCCATTGTGGTCCACTTGCTTTTTTAATAATCTTGTATATAGCAAAAGCAACTAGCGGTCCTACAACTGCCATAGAGAAAGTATTTGCTCCAATTGTTGTAAGTCCTCCATGTGCAAGTAAAATTGCTTGAAATAACAATACAATCAAGCCAATTATACTCATTGCTGTTGGTCCAAAGAGAATTGTTCCAAATCCTATACCAGTCGGATGAGAACAACTTCCAGTAACTGAAGGTATTTTGAGTGCTGATAGTACAAAAGCAAAAGCACCTGCCATTGCCAACAACATTTTTGTTCTAGGATGTTCACTAATAATTTTCTGTATAGAAAAGAAACCTACCAATAAAAATGGTATGGTAAAAACACCCCAGGATATACACCATCTCACAGGAAGAAAACCTTCCATAATATGCATTCCATAAGTCGTTTGTGGTAATAATAATAACATTAAAAATATTCCAATAATCCAAATCTTCTTTTTCGCCAACAATAATCATCCTTTCTGAGTAAAATAATTAAAACCTCCCGACATAAATCGTCAGAAGGTCACATATACCCAGAAAAATACTGCATAGTCATACGTAACACCCCCTATCGCTCGTAGAGTTTATGGTGATATAAAACAGGTAGGTCTTCTGGCTCAAATATCATCATTCCCCAAGTCTTCCCAGTTTCCCAGTGACATTTATGGAGAACTCCACTTTTACAGCGGCGTGACCGCGTGGGCTTCTACCCAACTTTCCTTTTCACTGATGTATGTAATTTAAATCATCTTAAAATCCAAATTATTAAGATACACTTAAGGAGAACCTAAAAAATAATACCAAATTCTTTTCGTCTGAAGCTCGCTTAAACCGCGCGAATTCATACTCGAGAATTAGAGTTTATTTTTTGGATATCCCTAAGATAATCATATATCAGCACCTGATTCATATATTAAGTTTTCAGTCAATTTATATAATATATTACTGTATCAGTTTAATCAATAAATTCTTTATATTTTAAAATGTAGATTTATTTATCTTGAATGTTATTATTGCCTTATATATACTGATAATGAAACTCTAAAAAAATAAACTAGGGAGAACCTAAAAAATAATACCGAATTCTTTTCGTCTGATATTCGCTTAAATTGTGCGAATTCATACTCGAGAATTAGAGTTTATTTTTTGGATATCCCTAAGGCATAATCAAAAAATAAACTAGTCAATTTTTGATTATGCCTGACTCTAATCTTAATAGGAGGTCAAAAATGATAATTATTAAAAATGGTAAAATATATACAATGGCAGGAAAAATTTTCGAAAATGGTTCTATTATTATAGAAAATGGAATTATAAAAGAAATAAAAGAAAACTCAGAAACTTTACCTCAAGGTCAAATAATTGATGCAAAAGGTAAAATTATTATGCCTGGATTCGTTGAGGCTCATGGACATATTGGCTCATGTTTAACAGCTACAAGCTTGAATGAAGATATAAATGAAATGACAGATCCAATAACTCCTGAAATGAGAGCAATCGACAGTATAAATCCTATGGATCCAACTTTTAAAGATGCTATACAAGGTGGTATAACTACTGGAGCAACAGGTCCTGGAAGTGGCAATGTTGTTGGAGGAACTTTTACAGTCATTAAACTTCATGGAAATCGCATAGATGATATGGTAATTAAAAATCCTCTAGCTATGAAATGTGCTTTTGGAGAAAATCCAAAAAGAGTTTATGGTAATATGAATAAAATGCCTAGTACAAGAATGGGAACTGCTGCCCAATTAAGAGATTTGCTTTTTAAATCTATTGAATACAGAAATAAAAAAAATACAGCAAAAGAAGATCCTGATAAAGCACCTTCATTTGATATAAAACTTGAATCAATGCTTCCGGTTGTAAATGGCGAAATTCCTTTAAAAGCCCATGCTCATCAAGCCGATGATATATTTACAGCTATTAGAATAGCAAAAGAATTTGGAGTGAAACTAACCTTAGATCATTGTTCTGAGGGACATCTTATTGCAGAAGAATTAGCAAAAGAAGGTTTTCCTGCAATAATAGGTCCAACTTTTGGCTGGAAAAGTAAATTCGAACTTCGAAACCTTGATTTTAAAGCACCTAAAATCTTATTTGATGCCGGTGTAAAAATAGCTATTATGACAGATAATCCTGTTCTGCCTGCTGAAAGTTTGCCTATGTGTGCAGCTTTGGCATATAAATCAGGTCTTGATGAAATGGAAGCACTTAAATGTATTACAATTAATGCTGCTCAAATATTAGGTATTAATAAAAAAGTTGGAAGTCTTGAAGTTGGAAAAGATGCAGATATAGTGATATGGGATAGACATCCTTTTGATCTTCAATCCAATGTAATAAAAACTATTGTTAATGGTAAAGTTGTATATTCAAAATAACAATAAACCATAATCAAAGAATAAATCCTAATTCTTTTCGTCTAAATTTCGCTTAAATCATAGAAATTTATACTCTAGAATTAGGATTTATTTTTTGGCTTATCCTTTATTATTTATAAGTCTCCATAATGCTTAATTTACATTCTTTATCTATAATTTTAGCTGTATAATAATATTTTTCATCACTTATTTCTGTA
>JBDMZA010000004.1:0-7188 GCA_039770155.1 Clostridiales bacterium | reverse complement strand
TTTGAAAATTCGTTAAACCATCGATATTTTCAGAAAAAAATTGTCTCATGAAATTTTTGATTATGCCTTAACTAAAAAATATATTATACAGGGTGATTATTTTGAATGAATCAATAAAAAAACCTCTATATTTTTATACAAAAAATTCAAAGGATTTTAATTTTCAAAAATTAAATGAAGAAAACTTAGATTTAGCACGACAGATATGTGTTAGAAATATGCTAATTCAAAGAAAACTCGAATTAATAATTGCTAAATTTAATGAAAAAAAAATAAACTATATTATCTTAAAAGGATTTCATTTAATAAATACTATATATCCTTCTGGAGTAAGATCAATGGAAGATATAGATATTCTCATAAACCCGAAAGATTATTTAAAAGTTGATGAAATTTTAAATACCTTAAATTATGAAAAATGTGTTTTTATTTTATCACTAAAAATTCATCAGAATTTTTCAAAAAAAATTACTTATCAGGATAATTTATCACCTGCTATTCCAGTAGATATTCATCTTTCTTTAGGACCATACCCTTATCTTGGCAAATTAAATTATTCTTTCCTATTTGAAAAAATTGAGTCTATTAAGGTAAATGCTCTTGAAATTAATGTTTTATTGCCGGAACTATTGTTAATACATTTATGTTTACATTCATTTTCACATATACATGAAAATTCAAATTCGCATTCTTGTGATATTATTTCAGTAGTAAGATATTATAATTATAAATTTGATTGGTCATTTTTCATTAAAACAGTTAAAAATTTTGGATTAATTATGCCTGTTAAACATTCGATATATAGAGCAATATCCTACGAAAATTTTGAAATACCAGTAAATTTAAAAAAAATCTTTGAAAATTACCAGCCTTCATTTTTTGAGAAATTTATTTTTAATTACTCGTTAAATAATATAAATGACACTGATAAGTATCCAATACAATATATATCAACTCCAGGAATCTTAAAAAAAATAAAACTTATTCCTCAAATTATATATCCAGGAAAAGTTTTTCTTAAAAGTTATTTTAACAAGAGTTATATAAAGTATATTAAAAATATACTTACACTATTTAAAAATTTATAGAAAATTTATTTTTTTGCATATCTATTGATTACCTTTGTTTTTGTTATTATTACTGTTATCATTACCATTTCCGTTATTGTTACCATTTCCATTACCGTTTCCATTATTGTTTACACTGCTTAATGTAACTTCTTTTAATTTAGAATATTTTACTAATTTTGGTTTGATATAGTTACTTTTTTCATTGAAATCACCCATAAAATCTCTCCTTAGTATAGTTTAATTAGTTGTTTATGTTATATTTGGTATAATTACTTTCATATAAAGTTTGTTTTTAATCGTAGGATTTTATGCTATAGAATTAGGGTTTATTCTTTGAATATCTCTAAGGAGAACCTAAAAAATAATACCAAATTCTTTTAGTCTGAAGTTCACTTAAATTGTGTGAATTCATACTCGAGAATTAGAGTTTATTTTTTGGATATCCCTAAGTTAAATTGAATGATATGCTTTTTATCTTATCATCAAATTTAATTATAACATATTCTTGAATTCTAATCAATTTATTTGTCGAATTTTAGATTTTTGGATGAGTTTACCTTTATCTAAGATAATTACATCCTCTGCAAATTTTAAATTCATCTCATTATGAGTTATAAATATAACAATTCTTTCTTTAGATATTTTTTTTATTAAATTCAATATATTTTTTTCACTTTCAGCATCTAATTGGGATGTAGCTTCATCAAAAACTAATATATATGGATTTTCAATAATTGCTCTTGCTATTAATATTCTTTTCCTTTCACCAGCTGAAAGTATTCTTCCACTTTCACCAATAATTTTATTGTATTCTTCATCAAATTTTTTTGCTATTTTATCTATTCCTAAATATTCTACAATGTTTTTAAATTGTAGATTAGTTATATTTTCCCTATCCATTATAATATTGTCTTTAATTGATATATTAAAAAGTAAAAATTCTTGTGGTACTATAGAAAATATTTTATAGAAACTATTAATACTAATTTTATTAATATCAATGTCATTTAGTGTTATACTTCCTTTTTCCAGCTTGTAAAATCTCCCTATAATATTTATCAATGTAGTTTTTCCAACGCCACTATCACCAATTAATGCCGTAATCCTATTATTTTTTATTGTACAATTAGCATTATCTAAAATATTTTTATTATTTTCATAAGCAAATGTTGCATCTTTTAAAATAATATCTCCTTCATTTATTTTATAATCTATACCATCATTTTCATCAACAAAATTAGTTTCTAAATTTAAAATTTCCATTATTCGTTTAAGTGATGGAATCGATGATTTAATGCCAATAATTGTATAGTATGTTGTGATAAATATATTTTGTACATAATTTAAATAAAATGATAGAGCAATCAAAGTACCTAAAGAAATTTCATTTTTCAGAACTTCATAACCTCCATATCCCCAAATTATCAAAATCCCCACAATAGATATAATAACAGTTGCTGAAGCTGATTTTGTGTATTGATATGACAAATTATTTTTTGCTATCTCTAATTCTTTAAATATAGTATAATTTTTTTTAACCTTTTTTGCATAGGGCGAAAATAGTTGAATTGCCTGTACAAAAAGAAAATCATCTTTTAATTTTTCAATTAGAAGTTCTTCTTTTTCCTGTAGAATATAACTAAATAATGAAATTTTATTATTGAAGAATTTATATAATAAAAATAGAATTGGAATAAAAGCAAATGAAATGGCTACGATTTTCCAATTTATAAATAATAATACAATAATAATCAAAATAGCGATAAAAATATCTTTTGCAAAATATACAAATTTTTCTAATAATAGATTTTGAAGATTATCAATATCTGATGTAAATCTTGTTATAAGTTTTCCTGTATGGGTTTTTGAGTAAAAGTTTTGAGACATTCTGAGCAATTTATTATACATTTTAAGTTTGATTTTTATAAACATATCTTTTCTGACATCCAATGAAATCTTAACTTGAATTATATAAATAATTTCTTGTAATAATAATAGAAAAACGATTATTATTACAGAATATATTATTTTATTTTGCTGTTCTTTTAATAAACCTTCATCAATAATTTGCTTATATAAATATGGCATTATAACAGATATACAACTATAGAAAAAAATAAATATTCCCATAATTATGGCTTTTATATAATAATCCTTGAATAATAATATATATTCTCTTATTATTTTCATAACAATCTCCAAAATAATTAATTTTATTAAATATCGTCATATTGATTGTATATATATAGGGAGAACAAAAAAAATAGTACTCACAAAAAAATGTAAGTACTATTTTTAACTATTTTTTTACTTTTTAATAATATTTATTCCATAAACTCAATATTATTTTAATATAAAATTATGAATATTTTATATATTTTAAGTTAATATTGTATTAAATAATCTTATTACGTCGAATTCATATTCTGGAATTAGGTCTTTTTTCCATTATTAATCAATAATTTCTTCGAAATGGACATCATCAAAATAAGCTTTACCATTAGCTGTTAAACTTAAATAAATACTTAAATTTTTGGTTTCAACAGCTTTACCATCAATTATTTTCTCATATAATTTCCAAGAATTAGTTCCGTATAAATGAGTAGTATCTTTTTGAATTAATTTATTATTACTATCATAATATTGTATAAATGATCTTGCACCATGTTTATAATCAACTACATCCATAGTTTTTACATAAAACCAAAAACGATATTTACTATCATTTGGAATTGTTAACCTTTGATACAAATCACAAATATTAGTAAATGAAGCACCATAATTCCCTGTATATTTTGCAGTACTTGTTATTGTACAAGTACCAGTACCACTTTGTGATTTACAATTTGTATCATCACCACTTTCAAATCCTGAATTTTTTATAAAATTATCTCCAGAAGTTTTTATTCCTTCAGATTTCACAGGTTCTTTTGTTGGTGAAATTGTTTCTTTATCTGGTTTAATTGTTATTATTTGAGTTTTTTCTATAGTTTCTTCTACTTCAGGTTTTATTGTTATAGTATTCAATTCAGTTTTTGTAGCTGTTTGGGTTACAAATTTAATTTTTTCAGTTACCTTATTTTCAATAACTACTTTATTTAGATTTTTTTTATTTTTTGGTTCTGTATTTAAAAATAGAACTAAACTTATTATTACAGTAACAACAGTTGCTGTAATTAAAACATATAAAAAATATGACTTTATTTTATTATCTGATGGTTTACTATCTAATAATTTATTTTCTTCTCCTTTGTTAGGGCTTAATATATCAATTTCTTTATCACTTACATTATCATTTTCATAAGAAAAAATATTTATTGTTTTATCTGAATCTTCAATTTCATTATCATTTACATTATCATTTACATTATCATTTTCATAAGAAAAAATATTTATTGTTTTATCTGAATCCTCACTTTTGGATTTTATCTCAAATGGATTATTTAATAATTTTAGTAATTCTTTTTCGAGTTCATAAGTGCTTTTATACCTATTTTCAGGTTTAAAACTACATGCTTTTAATATAATTTCATATAATTCATCTGTAGCATTTAATGGCTTGGGAAATATATGACCCTGTAGTCTCTTTATATATGCACTTTCAATATCAAATTGTACAAATTGTTTAGGATAAGGTGGCATAAATGGAAATCTTTTATTATTTAATAATTTATATAAAACAATACCCAAAGAATATATGTCTGCACTTTGATTATATGCTTTTCCCTGTATAATTTCAGGAGGCATATAGTTTAGGGTACCTACTTTTGTCTGAGCATAAGATTTTTCTGAAATAAATTTAGATACACTAAAATCACCAAGTTTAAAAATGCCTTTATTTGAAATAAATATATTTTCCTCTTTTATATCTCTGTGAAGTATACCATTTGTATGACATACAGATAATGCTCTACAAATTTCAATTCCTAAATTAATAATTTCAGTTAACTCTAATTTATTTGTTAGCATATAACTTTTGATAGATTGAACATATTCCATTCTTATCATAATATGCCATTTATTTTTATTATTTATTTTTTTTATCAAATGGTCTTCATAACTTATAATATTTGTATTGCCTCTTAATTGATATAGTAACTCGATTTCATTTAGCATATCATCGATAATTGTACTAAAGTAATTATCCATAACAAAATGATCTTCGGCATCTCCAGTATTATTGAAAATATCTACTTGTTCTTTTGTAGGTATTGACATAAATTTAACAGCAGAAAAAAACTTTTTATTATATTCTTCCCTATATACTTTGTAAACTTTACCAACACTACCGGATCCTAGAAGTTTATCTATTTTCCAATTTCCCCATAAAGGTTCATAATCAAAAATCAAGTCTTTCCCCATAAAATCACCCTTAATTCCTTTAGCAAACTAAAAATCTTTATCAAAATTTCATAAGGTATAATCAAAAAATAAACTAGTTTATTTTTTTGATTATTCCTAATAATAACATAATATATTAAATAGCTACAAGCAAAAATTTTTTCTTACTACAATAATGGTAAATCACAACTATAAAACATCAAAATTTAGATGTCGAATAGAATAAATTCCTATTTTATATTTTAGTTTGAAATTCAATATTGATAAGTTATAATGATGCTGTATTACTTCCACTTTGCCTACTAAACACAATTCATGTCAGTCTCTATAGCCATCATCAAATTTGTCATATTTAGTTGAAATGCATCTTCTGGATAAGCTCCACTAGTATAAGCAAAATTTATTTGATTGTACACATAACTTGGTGAAAATTTAAGTAAATAAGGAAAATATTCCGAATATTTGATTGATAATATATATGTAGGTAATATTCAATAAATATTGACAAAGTTTTGTCAGATTTTACTATTACACCTAATCCATGTGATTATTGCTTGTTAGTTTTTGCAAATAATAATATAAATTTTTGTTTCATGTTATCTTCCCATATTTATAACAAAATTAACAAAGTGAATAAAAATTAAGTTATAAGATATTATTACATAATATCTATAAATAAATAATATTAAGTCATAAATATTTGTATTTATTTTTATATCGACATAGTGCAGCATAATAAAACATATGTTTTTTTATTTCCCAAAGCAAAGGTATACAAAATTTATAGTCAAATTGACTTGCTATATGAAAAATATATGATAGTTTCTTTAGCAAATCATTTTTATTTATGAAAATCACCTAATTCTTTCTTTATTTTTTCATATAACTCTGGAATGAAATCAATCTCTGAATCAATTGATAACTCCTCTTGATTTCTAAAATCATAAGGTGAAATAATAACCTTTGTATTATTTAATTTTACTTGCTCTACTAAATCATATAATTCCTTCGAATAATCACCTATAGCAATACATCCAACCGAAAGATTTGTTCCATGTATACAAATATCTCCACCTAAATTGGTTCTGTTGACTTCAGCTGCTTTTTTCTTATCAAATTCATTTGGATAATCAATTAACATGGCATAGTAGTATTTACTTTTGGGATTCATTCCAATAATTTTATATATTCCTTCTGGAACCTGACAATCTCCTTCCTTTAATTTAGGACCAAGCTTACCACTGGCTCCCAAAATTTTATAAGTTTTTATATAGTCCCATTTATCTTTATATAATCCCCAAAGTTCCATTTTTTTCTCGCTTTTAAATGCAAGTAAGGCTATTTTTTTGGGGATTTTTTCAAGTTTTAAAGGTTCATTAATTTTAGGTTTTGAATTTATTATAGAGTATTTAAAACCTTCTTTCCTAATATATAATAAAATAATTGCAATAAGTATTATGAATATAAACCCAATTATTAATAGAAGTTTTTTCATGATAATCCTCCATCTCAACTCTCAAACTTTTTGGTAACATTTATCTATTTTCATTGATGAAACCATTTATGTTATTTATAATCATTTTATCTCTATTCTAACATTTATTAAAATGGAATATTAAATGAAGAAGAACTTAAATATGGGTTGAATCCATTTTTTTTAAGAATATCTAATAATTTATTTTCTATTTGTGCTATTATTTTACAACTTTCTTTTTCAATTATGTTAGTTATTGTACGATATTTTATTTCGTTTTTTCCTTGTTGCCAACATACTCTA
>JBDMZA010000003.1:0-3183 GCA_039770155.1 Clostridiales bacterium | reverse complement strand
TTCAAACTAATTTTAATCTTTTTTAGATAAGATTTTAAATTTTTAATGCATTCTGATTCTTTTCTTACATTTAATATAATATCTAATTCTTCTTCAGTTAATAAATTACAATCTAATTCTGTTTCATTTAAAGTCCAATGGAAGTGTAATGTAATGGATTGCTTAGGATGCATTCAGAATTACAGATCTCCATTTGCTGATCCAATCATTACTATAAATAGCAACTCTGAGCTGCAAAATTGGATTTAGTCCTTCTCTTGACCACCTCATATGTTGCTGACCTTTACATCTTTGATTAATTAAACTTTCTACAGTGGATTCAGCAAGATTACTTGTAAATACAAGTCCTTCTTGTTCTCTTTTTGAGTAATCTACAATTCTATCTTTATTATTATCAATATACCTATATAGTTTTTTAATCTTAATATTGTGATCTTCATCCTTTGTTAATTCTAATATTTCTTCAAATTGAACCATTGCTTGATTCACATCGCCTCTCCACAAATGCCACTTGATATGCATTAAGTTCTCTTTAAACTTCTTGGGTAATGATATATTTTCAAATTTCATTGCTAAATGAAACCAATCTAAAATGTATGTTATGCTACCGCATAATGCTTCAATAGCTTTTGCTATATTCCAACAGTTTGTAGCGCCGTCACACAGAGCAGTTACATGTGTTGTTTGACTGATTCCCTGTTTTATAGCAGCTATAATAGTAGAATTTTTATATGAACCTGGCTATCATCTAATATAGAAGCTGCACAATTTTTACTTGTTATATAATTTTTCGTATTTTTACTATTAGTCTCTATACATTCTGGCTTATATACTACTGAAACCATAGCTTCCATGCTACGTTGATCTTCTATTGTTTTGATATGTCCTCTATCTATATTTAACACTAATTTGGTAGCTTCAGGCACAGTAAGTATTTCTTTTTCCTCTGTATTGATTTCTTCCAGTGCCTTACCTACAGAGTTAACGACTTGTTTAATTCGATCATGATTATTAATCTTTCTATCTTTGCCAGAAAATAATTCAAATATCTTTTCGTTTTCTCTAAAACTATGGGTAGAACCTAATGTAGCTTGTATTTTTTTTAAATCGCCCGAAATTTTATCATTGATTAACGTCATTACTGTAGACGGCTTTTCATAACCACAATCATTGCATCTTAGACGTTGCACAACAATTTCATAATCACTAAAAACATCACGAAAACTAGATGCATGTGTGCCATGCTTATGTAAATTGATTTTGCATATAGGACAAATCTGTTGTTCACTACTGAGTAGTTGAATTTTTTCTTTGAGAATTTTATCTTGAACGCCTTGTATTAAAACAATTTGATTATCTAATCCCATAGAAAAATCTAAACAATTACTTGGTTTGTTTAATTCACCTTGTATTATCTCTTCTTTTGATATAGTCTCTAATGGATTATTCTGATAGTATATTTCAACTATTATTCTATAATTTTTTGTCATAACGGTGCTCCATCATATTATAATAATTAATTATATCATTTTTGCATGGATTGCAACCGAATATGTTACGCTTCCTTTAAATATTATATTAATTCTTAAAAATTCTAAAAATAACCACACATTTTTATTATATATTTATGATTTTCAACTTATAATCTAAATTTCTTATATCCATCAATGCGTAAATCTATATTACTAATTTTACAAATTTTTTTTTGGATTGGAGACTAAAATTTTTATATGTTTAGTTACATTAAACAAAATCATAATCACAAAGGCTATTATAAAAAAATATATTGATGTTTTAAACATATTTGAAAATGTATCTATATCCTTACTAAGTGATTCTGCAATTAAATTAACATTCCATATTTTAGGTGTTAATGTAATTTTTATCACCAAAATGGCCATTATGAAATTTATAAAAATTGAAGCTTTCCTACTAAATCTATCCCATTTGCCTTTTATTAACAAATAAATATTATATAATAATGTAATAGCCAATAGAATATTTATCCAAATAATATATGGTGAAAATTTATTCATATTTAAAACACTAACAATTGTTGTTCTTTCAAAGTAAACACCAATATCCATAGATACTTTATTAAATGCAACCAGAAAAATTAAAATAAAAAATGTCCTTGTTATAATTTTAAATTTTTTAATTTTTTCATTCTCTAAAGGAACTTTTTCAAGTAAATCTAATGACCAATCTTCATTTTTTACTATAGTATCTTTTGGATAATATTTATTTATAACTATAAAAATCAGTGTTATAACACCAATAGATGCCATACTTGATTGGAATATTTGAGCAATTATTTCTATAAAAAACTGTATATTAGCTTTACTATCTAATGGTAAAAAAATACTTGTTATAATTTGTCCAATTAAATTACTAATTAAAACAATTTTAATTATAAGCCAGTAAGCATCAATATAAGCTGATCCAATTATGTATCTTGGTGAATCTAAATAAGACTCAGCAATTTTTTTTGGTTGTCCCAATGCTTTAATTGCTATTTCTATTTCTTTATCAGTATACTCACCATTGCCATAGTTTTCTTCAAGAAAATCATATAAGTTAGATTCGATTTCTTTTAATATTTCACTCTTTTGTGAAGATGGCAAATATTTACCAATTGTATATAAATAATTCTTAATCATTTTTACCCCCTAATATATTTGACAAAGTTTTTATCATCACATTCCAATCCTTTGTAAGTTTTTCTTTTACTTCCAGACCAAGTTTACTTGTTTTATAATATCTTCGAGTCCTATTATTCTCAATCTGCCATACTGATTCCAAAAGCCCCTGTTTTTCAATCCTTCTCAGTAAAGGATATAAAGTATTCTGTTCTATTACAAATCCTTTCATCTTCAAATCTTGAATTAAAGAGTATCCATATTGTAGATTTTCCAATTGAGTAATTACAACTAATACAAGTATTCCTCTTTTCATTTCGTGTTGTAAATTTTGAACAATTAAATCTATCTCAGACATTATTTACCTCCTTTGAAAAATAGTTAAAAAACAAAGTTTATTTTTTATATTATACTATTATTTATACTATATTGTTATTTATATAATATAGTGCGATACACAATATTGTCAATATAATTTTCGTAATATTCTTAAATATTTTTTCAAAGATACTATATTTAAAATTCAAACTATTCACTTCTTATT
>JBDMZA010000002.1:0-4643 GCA_039770155.1 Clostridiales bacterium | reverse complement strand
TTATCAGAAATAAAAATGATAGAATACAAGGAAAATAATAATAGATTTGAAAAAAAAGATTCTTTATTCTTTATTCTATGGATAATTATTTGCATTATATATCAAGTAATCATATATCCATTCCTTGTTAAATCTGGAAATAAAACATTGCAAGATATGACTTCCATATCTTTTTTAATCATCTGCATATTTAGTTTATTATATGGGTTTAAATTATTTATTAATAATAAGTAAAATATAATATATAGTAATTTAATTAATGATAGATAACAAAAAAATAAACTCTACTCCTTTTCATCTGAAATTTGCACTTAAATCATGGGAATTCATACTTTAAGAATTAGAGTTTATTTTTTGATTATGTCTAATATTTTCTATTTATTGTGTAAAATTCCATAATACCTCATTGGTGTAACTCCATATGCTTTTTTAAATTCTCTTATAAAATGTGCCTGATCATAAAATCCAGATAATAATGCTATATCTGTCATATTATTATTTGTTTTAAGAAGTGTCTTTGAAAAAGCTGTTTTTAATTGAAGTTGGTATAAACCAGGTGTTGTATTATATTCTAATTTAAAATTTCTAATTAGTGTAAATTTATTAATATTAAATTTTTTCTGAAGTTCATTCAAAGATATTTCTTCTAAAAAATTTTTCTTTATGTAATAGTATATCTGTTCAATAGGTTTTTTTGTTCTAATATATGTTAATGATTCACTTATTCCAAAAAGTTTTATTAATGTGTTAATTAAAAATGTTTCTTTAATAAAATTTAATTCTTGACTAAACAAAATATCTATCAATTCCTTAAGTATAAATGTTTTATTTGAACTTAATTTTTTTATACCTAAAAAACTATCATATATATCTATATGATTAAATAATGGTTTATCAACATAAATCATTGTAAACTTCCATTGTTTTATATTTATTGGATTACATTGATGAGAAACAAATGGATATATTATTACTGCTTCTCCTTGCGTCAAATAATAATCTTTTTTATTGACACTTAATACTGTAGAACCTTTTTCAATATAACCAATAGATAGTTCTTGATGAATATGAGACTTAGATGATTGAATACTATTAGAACACCTTTTAATTTCAATATCATCTAAAGTTGTTTTATAATAACTTATTTCACTCAAAAAAATCACCTTAAATAAAAATTCTTAAAAATAAAATATCTACTAAATATTATATCTACTAAATATTATATCTACTAAATATTATATTACTCTTTATTTATTGTCTAATTATTTTTTCAAAATTAAAAATCTTCATCTCTTTACCGTTACCATAGTCTTTAACTGATTTTTTTACAAATCTAAATCCTAATTTTTTATAAAATCTAATAGTTGGATTGTCCTCATGTACAATAAGTTTAATTTTATCTTTATTGTATTTAACACATATATCTTTAATAAAATTTAATGCAAAAGTTCCAATATTATTACCTCTAAATGATTTAAGTATATAAATTTTACTAAGGTGTATAGAATTCATTTCATAAATTATTGACATGTATCCTGCTAGTTTTTCTTTTAAAAATATTCCAAAATAAACATGCCCCTTATCTTTAATTTGATTTTTTATTGAATCAAATGATTGCTGTCTTTCAAGTATAAATTTTACTTGATCTTCTCCAAGTATATCTTTATAATGCTCTATCCAAATTATTTTAGCTAAATCAACAATTTTAACAATATCTGCATCGTTTTCTATTTTTCTAATTTTTTTACTCATAGCCTGCTCCTTTATGAAAGTTAAAAATAATAATACATCTTTTTTCTTAAAATTCCGATAATTCAACGAATTTTAAAAAAAGTTGACTAGTTTATTAGATTTTGCCTAAAGTTATCATATAGTTTATTTATATTTTAGTATTGTATAAAATTGATAATAAAATTCATTCATATCTAACGATATCAAAAAAATAAATCTGAATTTTTGAATACGAATTCACATGTTTTAAGTAAATTGTTAAAAATTTAAATATAATTAAAGCATAATCAAAACACACCATATGTGGCGTGTTTTGAGTTTTTTAATATGCTTTATTGATCTTTTAAAAACTCATCAATTTGTCTTTGAAGTTCCTCGGTTACTTTATCTCTACCTGCTGATTTTAATTTCTTTCGATAGTCATTTATTGCCTCTTTAACATCCCCCTTGGCAAATCCAAAATCAATAACTCTTCCATAAGTTTTTTGAATGTTATTTATTGCTGCAATTTCATTTTTAACCTTTGAATCATCAAAACTAAAAAATTGCAATGGATGAATAATCGCCTCTTCTAACCAAGAATTTCTTAATTCATCATAATTTGGTATTCCTCCATCTATTACACGTACAAGTTTATCTTCTCTCCATCCCCAAGGACATGCCCCTTCAGGTGGATAATTAACACTTTCATCTGTTGGTATAATATTTTTCCCATTATTTGATATTTTATAATGTTTACCTTCTATACCATAGAAAGATAAGTCAAAATATTTTTGATCATTTCTAAATAAATCAAGTGCCATTAATGCTCTTTCAGGATTTTTTGAAGTTTTGTTAATTGCAATACCATTTTGTATATATGGTTTCATATCAATAGCTCTACCATAATATGTATCAGCAACTACTACATTCCATTCAGGATGTGCTTCCACAACACTTGGATATAATCCATTTAAAGTTGCAAGATTTCCACCTGTTACTCCACTTCTTCCATTTAAAAATAAATCTTTTGTCGGATCTTTATTAACAAGAGCACTTTTTGACCAATAACCTTTATCTGCCCATTCTTTTGCAATTATTGCTGATTCTACATATTCATCTGTTTTATAAAAGTCTACAATTTTAGTTGTTTTAGTATCAGTAGAATCATACCAATATTGTGCATTATCAACACCTATATCAAAATATAGCCATGAACTATCCACCTTTAACGAAATTGGTACTCCAAACCAATACATATCAGAACCAACATTATTAGGTATAAGACCATCTACTTCTAAACAAGCATCATAATAATTAGATTCTTCCTCTAATGTTTTTGGTATATCAATATTCCCTTTTTTTAGAATGTCCCCTCTATACATATTAACCATTCCTTGAACTTCTTTATAGTTCATAGGAAGCATATAAGCTTTGCCTTTTACTTGAGCTTGTTTCCATGAATCTTCATACATTGACTTACTGGTTTGTGGTGCATATTTATCAACCATATCTTTTGTAATTTCCAAAAAAGCCCCTTTTGATACTTGTTGATTATATTGAGCCCAATTTGCTGTATAAACCAGATCAAAATTTTCTCCTGATGCAAATAATAAAGGATATTTTTGTTGCCAATCTCCCCAAGAAAGAAAATTTACTTCTATTGAAGCATTTATACTTTCTTTTAATAGCTTATTTATCTCATCATAAACCAGATCAGTATCTTTTGGTTTATCTCCCAGTAAATACATTTTAAGTTTAACTTCTTTTGAAGTATCAACAGTTCCATCTTCATTAATAATTACTTCCTCATCTTCATCACTTGTACTACATGCTGTAAAAGAACTCACTAATGAAACAATTAATGTTGTCAAAATTAATAATTTTATTAATTTTTTCATAATAAATCTCCCCTTAAACAAACATATTTTTTATCTATCCCTTAACAGATCCAACAGTTATTCCTCGTATAAAATATTTTTGAACAAATGGATATAAAAATACTATTGGTCCAGTTACAACAACTGTCATTGCTAATTTAAATGATTCAGATGGCATTGATGGTACCGACACACCTGCTTGTGATGCTGCTGCATTCATAAAATCCAACTTACTGAGTATTTGATATAAAAAATATTGTAAATTGTATAACTTATCATTATCAATAAATAACATTGTATTAAACCAATCATTCCAATAGTTTAAGGCTATAAAAAGTCCTATCGTTGCTAAGGCAGGTTTAGAAAGTGGTAATATTAATGAAAAAAATATTCTAAAGTCTCCTGCCCCATCCATTTTAGCTGACTCACCAATCGCATCTGGTATTGACTTCATAAAAGTTTTCATAATTATAATATAAAAAACATTTAATAATAGTGGTAAAATTAATGCCAAAACAGTATTTTTTAAATTTAAATATCTTACCATAACTATATACCAAGGAACAATACCACCACTAAACACAGTTGTAAAATAAAAGAAAAAAGAAAAATAATTTCTATATTTAAATTCCTTACAACTTAAAACATATGCTGCCATTGAAGTAAATAACAATCCAATAATTGTACCAATAACTGTTACAAATATTGTTATCCCATAAGATCTTAAAATACTATCTGGTGACTTAAATACTATTTTATATGCTTCAAATGAAATTTCTGAAGGAATAATATTATATCCATTTTTTATAATTTCATTCTGATTTGTTATTGAACCTGATATAACCATTATAAAAGGAATCAAACAAAATAATGAAAATATTGAAATGTAAAAATATCCTATAATATTAAAAACAAATCTATCTTTTGGCATTTTCATACTAAACAAATCCTCCTAAATAAGACATAATCAAAAATTTCATAAGACAATTTTTTTCTGAAAATATCGATGGTTTAACGAATTTTCAAAAAAAGTTGACTAGTTTATTTTTTGAT
>JBDMZA010000001.1:0-6894 GCA_039770155.1 Clostridiales bacterium | reverse complement strand
GTATCTTTTCGAATAGAAGTAAAGAAAAAGTTTTAGAAATAATGAAAGATAGCAGGATAGGAACTTATGGAGTATTATCATTAGTATTAATAATTTTTCTTAACATCTCTATAATTAAAGAATTATTAATACTAAACAGTGCTTTTATAATTGTATTTCCTATTGTCGGAAGAAGTTCAGGACTTTTATGCTCATCATTATCTAATTATGCAAGAAATGACAATACAAGTTTAGGTAAAAATTTTGTAGTATACTGTTCCTTTAGAGAATTATTAATTGGATTATTTTTTTACTTTTTATTTTTTTTCATATTATTAAAAAAGGAAATGTTTTTATTATCAATTGTTCCACTATTTGTTGCATTTTTACTCACAAAATATTTTTCTAAAAAAATTGGTGGTATAACCGGAGATATTATTGGAGCTGTAATAGAACTTTCCCAAACTTTTTATTTAATTTCGTCTTATATATACTTTAAAAATTAGAGGTGATTTTATGGTTGAACTATTTCTTATTAGACATGGTGAAACTGACAGTAATGATAAAAATCTTTATACTGGTTGGACAAATGTTCCATTAAATAGCACCGGTAAAAACCAAGCTCTTAACTTAAAAAAACTATTAGAAAAAGAACATATTGATTTTATATATTCAAGTCCCTTAAGAAGAGCTTTATTCACAGCAGAAATAATAAATTCTGACAGACACTTAGACATTGTTGAATCAGATTTATTAAAAGAATTTAATTTTGGTATTTTTGAAAATATGACTTACAAAGAAATTATTAAGAGATATCCTGATATTTTTAAACTATGGACTGCTTATCCATCCTATAAAATACACAATGGAGACAGCTTTAGAGATTTTCACAAAAGAATATCAAATTTTTTAAATGACTTTTTATTAAAACATAATTCAGGTAGAATTCTAATTGTTTCTCATGGAGGAACTATCAGATCTATTATATCATATCTTCTAAATTTAAAACCAGAAGATTCATGGAAATTTAAAGTAAAGTTAGGTAGTCTTAATAAATTATTAATTTCTAATTCTTCTATACCATGTATTGAATTACTAAATTATACTAAACTATACTAAATTATAAAATAAACTAGGATGTCCTAATCATTCATTATTCTCCAATTGCTTGCAAAGGAACTAGCATTAGTACCCTCTTTAATAATATTTAAAAAGGCTTCTCTTGGAATACTTTCAGAACCTAAGGTTCTCAAGTGTTCCGTTTCTTGCTGGCAATCGATGATCAAAAAATCTCTTTCATCAAGTTTTTTTGCCATATGGATCAATGCATATTTTGAAGAGTTACTCTCAGTTGAAAACATAGACTCTCCAAAAAAACATTTTCCAATAGAAACACCATATAAGCCACCAACCAACTTATTATTTTTCCAAACTTCCACCGAATGAGCAAATCCCATTTTGTGTAAATTTATATAAGCTATTAGCATTTCATCTGTTATCCAAGTAGAATCAATTCTAAGTTCCATACATTTATTTATAACTTCACTAAAACAATTATCATAAGTTATTTTAAAGATGTTTTTTCTTATAACTTTTTTCATAGATTTAGAAATTTTTATTTTCTTAGGAAACAGAACAAACCTTGGATCCGGTGACCACCAAATAATCGGTTGATTATCAGAATACCAAGGAAAAATTCCATTTTTATAAGCTAATAATAATCTATCTACAGATAAATCTCCGCCTACTGCTAAAACACCTTCATCTTCTGCAAGACTTGGATGTGGAAATACTAACTCTTCAGTCAATCTAAAAATAGGCATTATTTATCTGTTTCATCCTTTCTTTTTATTACAACTTCATCATCTTTAATATAAATTATTGCAGTTCCGCCTTTAGAAAATTTACCAAACAAAACCTCATCTACAAAATAGTTTTTAATTTTTTCTTGTACAAGTCTTAATATTTCTCTTGCTCCAAATATTGATGATAAGCCTTTATTTGCAAACCACTCATAACATTCATCAGATACTTCTATTTTGATATTTTTAATAACTAATTTTTCTTCAAATTGTTTAAATGCCTTTTTAACAATTAGTTCTGACATTGAAATGTTAATACCATTAAACAATACAATATCATCTAATCTATTTCTAAATTCAGGAGCAAAAACTCTTTCTACTTCCCCTTTAATAGCATCACTATTTATTTTTGAACTACCAAACCCAATTGTGTTTTTTCCAACTTCTCTTGCACCAGCATTTGAAGTCATAATTATTATTACATTTCTAAAATCAGTCTTTTTACCATTATTATCAGTCAATGTAGCATAGTCCATAACCTGTAAAAGTACATTAAATATATCCGAATGTGCTTTTTCTATTTCATCTAAAAGCAAAACACAATATGGTGTTTTTTTGATTGTCTCAGTTAATTGTCCTCCTTCTTCAAATCCTACATATCCAGGTGGTGCTCCAATTAACCTTGCTACAGTATGTTTTTCTTGATACTCACTCATATCAAATCTTATTAGAGAAATTCCAAAAATATCTGCTAATAATCTTGCTAATTCTGTTTTACCAACACCTGTTGGACCAACAAACAAAAGTGAGGCTATTGGTTTTTCTCCATCATGAAAACCTGCTCTTGTACGTTTAATAGCTTTTACTACAGTATCTATTGCTTTATCTTGACCAAACAAGTTTTCTTTTATCTTTTTATCTAAATCTTTTAATTTTTCAATTTCATTACTAGAAACACTTTGTTTGGGAATCTTCGCCATTAAAGATATCGTCTCTTCAATATCTTTTGAAGAAACCCTTAAATCATCATCTTCTTCCTCTTCATTTAAAAGTTTAACATTAGCTGCTGACTCATCTAGAACATCTATTGCTTTATCTGGAAGATATCTGTCATTTATATATTTTGAGGATAGTTCTACTGCAAGTTTTATTGATTCATCAGTATATTTAATTTTATGAAATTCTTCATATCTATCCTTTAAGCCTTTTAATATATCTATTGTTTCTTCAACTGTAGGTTCTAAAATTTCTATCTTTTGAAATCTTCTGGATAAGGCTCTATCTTTTTCAAAATACTTTTTGTACTCTTCATAAGTTGTTGAACCTATAAACTTAATTTTACCATTTGATAGAAATGGTTTTAATATATTAGAAGCATCAATTGATCCACCTGAAACTGCACCTGCTCCAATAACTGTATGTATTTCATCTATATATACTATAACATCATCTATTTTTTCTAATTCTAATAAAACCTTTTTAATTCTTTCTTCAAAATCTCCTCTATATTTTGTGCCTGCTACCAATGAACCCATATCAAGGCAATAAATCTGAGAATTCTTAAGAGATTTTGGAGCTTTATTATCTGATATTAGTTTAGCCAAACCTTCTGTTATGGCAGTCTTACCAACCCCAGGATCTCCTACATGAATAGGATTATTTTTCACTCTTCTTGCTAGAACTTGTAAAGTTCTTCTTACAATACTTTCTCTTCCAATAAGCGGGTCAATTCTACCCTCTTCAGCTTTTTTAACAAGATTTGTAGTAAATGCTTTTAAAAATTTATTTTCTTTTTTATCCTCTTTTTTATTTTCATCTGCATTCTTCCTATTTTTATCAGTATCAGTTGGTTCTTCCTTTAAATAAGGACTCAATGTATCTGATTTTGTAGGAATTAATGAAGATAAACCATGAGATATATAATCTAAGACATCAAGTTTTGATATACCAGATTTCAAAAGCAAATATCTTGCATAAGATTCTTCTTCATCAAATATCGCAACCAATATATCTCCAATTCTTATTAATTCTTTTCCAGATGAATAGCAGTGAGTAGCTGCATTTTGAATAATATTATTTACACCTAATGTTTGTTCGGGTTCTTTATTTTTTACAATAGGTACAGAATTTTTAAAAAACTTAACTAAACCTTTTTTTAACTCTTCAACATCTCCACCACTATTTTCAATTATTTCAAATCCTTCTTTGAAAAACAATGAAGAAAATAAAATATGTTCTGGTGTCATATATTCATGATTATTATTTTTAGCCTCATTATAGGCTGCCATAATAACTTTGTTCGTAATATCATCTAACATCATAATCATTCCTCTTCCATAATAGCTTTTAGCGGATATTCTTCACTTCTTGCGATTTTCTCTACGCTTATTATTTTAGTTTTCGCAATATCATATGTATATATTCCTACAATTCCCTTACCTTTATAATGAACATCTAACATTATTTTTTCTGCTTCCACTGAATTTTTATTAAATACAGACATTAATATTTTTACCACAAATTCCATTGTTGTATAATCATCATTTAATAAAATTACTCTATACATTCTAGGTGTTTTTATCTCATCTTTTATTTCTTCTTTAAAAATTGTTTTTTCAGGCATAATTACCTCCCTCATTAATGCTTGTAAAAATAATTTTCACTTTAATTTTATCACATCAATACAAATAGCTTCAATCAAAACCTATTTATAATTAAAATAATATTTGTAAATTAAATATGTTTTATTTTAAATTTCATCTAAATATTATACAATAACTAGAGTAAAAATTATATTTAAAAATAATATTAAATAGTCAAATACCTCAAAATAATTTAAATATACATAAATTTAAATTATAATATACTATAAATAGCCTGTCCCGTGGGTAATTCAATGTTTTAAAATGTAAACTCTAATTCTCGAGTATGAATTCACATGATTTAAGAGATCTTCAGATAAAAAGAATTCAATATTATTTTTTAATTTTACCTAAATAAAAATTCTTAATAAGAAAGAAGGAGTAAATTTGTTAAAGATTAGTAATTTAACTAAAAATTTTGGTGAAACAATTGCAGTAAACAATATATCCTTTTCAGTAAATGAAGGTGAAATTTTTGGATTACTTGGCGAAAATGGAGCAGGTAAAACAACAACTCTTCGAATGATATCTACAATGTTGCAAATGACCTCAGGTAAAATAGATGTCTGTGGATATGATGTTAAAAATCAATCACAGAAAGTCAGAGAAAATATAGGAATTTTATTTGGAGGAGAAGCGGGTCTTTATGACAGATTAACAGTTTATGAAAATGTAAAATATTTTGGTGAACTAAATGATATGAAATTAAATGATATAAAAGACCGTTTTGATAAATTGTCAAAAATATTTCAAATGGATGATTTTATAAATATTCGTGCTGGAAAACTTTCAAAGGGAATGAAACAAAAAGCCGCATTTGCAAGATCCATTATTCATAATCCAAAAGTTATGCTATTAGACGAGCCTACATCTGGCTTAGATGTTAGTGCTATTAGAAGTGTTCACAATTTTATTGAGATTTGTAAAAGTGAAAATAAAGCAGTAATTTTTTCAAGTCACACCATGTCAGAAGTTAACAAATTATGTGATAAAATCGGAGTCATTAATAAAGGAAATTTAGTTTGTGTTGATACAATTGATGGAATAAAAGAAAACTATGGAGATGATTTAGAAGACGCATTTATTAAAATAATAGGAGGTAAAAAAAATGAATCTTAAACACATTAAAATAATATTAAAAAAAGAATTAACTGATTTTTTAAGGGATAAAAGAACTCTTTTTTCAAGTATTTTTTTACCTGCAATAATTTTAATTGTATTGTTTTATTTTTTAGGTAACTCTAGCGATAATTTTGAAAATGATATGAAAGAAAATATAAAAATCTCCCTAACTAAAGATTCTCAAACTAAGGAAAGCGAAGATTTTTTAAAAGAACAATTTAAAGATGCTAAAAATATCAAAGTAAAAAATTTTGATGATCCCAATCAAGCTCTAAAAGATGAAAAAGTAAATATATTAATTGAAATAGAAAATGATTTCACTCAAAAATTAGATTCTACTAAACCATTTAAAGTTAAATTACTTTATGATGAATCCAAACTAAAATCTTCAGGAAGTTTAAATCTGGTTATTTCTATTTTAGAAAATTCTAAAAAGCAAATTGCTTCTGAAAGACTTGTTGAATTAGAACAAAATCCTGATATATTAGATCCCTTTGTGATAGACCAAAAAGATATGAGTAAAGAAAACAAATCTGGTTCTAGTGTACTAACCATGATAATACCAATGTTACTTACAATTTTATTGGCTCAAAGTGGAATAGCAGCTGCAACTGATTTAGTAGCTGGTGAAAAGGAAAGAAATACTTTCGAATCTCTTTTGACAACTAAAGCAAGTAGACTTTCCATTTTAATTGGTAAATATTTCACAATTATAATTTTATCATTCTTAACTGTTACATCATCTTTAGTAGCTTATGTTATATCATTTAAAATGAACCCAGGAATGTTAGGATCGACTGAAAGCATTTCACTTGATCCTATAGCAATACTATTAACCATTTTAATAATGATTGCTTTGGGTTGTACCTTTTCAGGTATAAGTATAACATTGAGCACTTATGCAAAATCTTTTAAAGAAGCTCAAACATATCTTGGTTTTTTAATCATTGTTTCTATGATTCCAGCTTATGCTACTATGTTTATGCAGGTAAGTAGTATTAAAGTATATATGTATTTTGTTCCGATATTAAATACAATAGTATCAATTAAAATGGCTCTATCATCTAATATTAATTACTTATACCTGTTTTTTGCTTTAATATCAACTTTGGTATATGTAGTATTAACACTTACAATTGCAGTTAAAATGTTTAATAAGGAAAAAGTATTATTTAGAAACTAGGAATGTTTAAAAAATAACTTAAAAAATAATAAAATTCCATTACTTTTAGGAATTTTATTATTTTTTAGGCTCTCCTAAGGGATATCCAAAAAATAAACTCTAATTCTCGAGTATGAATTCGCATGATTTAAGCGAACTTCAGACGAAAAGAATTTGGTATTATTTT